>JBBRGL010000045.1:0-12475 GCA_038240675.1 Peptostreptococcales bacterium | reverse complement strand
ATTCGAAGCAATAAATCCACCGCCTGCTGAGATCCGGATGTCATGACGATGTTTTCTGATTTTGCAAAGACTTGGTGATCTTGAAGCTGTTTTCGCACGGCTTCAAGCAAATGGTCCAAACCGCGAGGGTCAATGTACTGAAACACTTTTTCTTCATATTTGACGAGAGCGCTGTTGAGACACTGGGTCAAATCCTTAAAAGGTACTTCATCATATTCAGGACTGGCTGACGAAAAATCATAGAGTGCCTTGGGTTTGTTCTGCACCCGCTTGATTTCTGATACGTAGTAACCACTGCGGTTAGCCGAATAAACAAATCCGTCCTGAATGAGTTTGCTGTAGGCACTCAAAATAGTCGCCTTATTGTAACCATGAAGTTCTACGGCCTCCCGTACTGAAGGAAGTCGATCACCTAGCTTATACTCTCCGAGCAAAATGCTGCTTCTAATCGCTTCATAGACCTGTTTGTACTTCATAACGCATCCTCCTGTACCACCCCACGGCCCATCTGTACCGCAAAAAACCCTTACAGTTTACAGTATAGCAGAAGTGGCGAAATATGAAAGTTGTTATTTGGACACAGTTATATAAACCTGGATACACTAAATCCTCGGTTCAAAACCCGTGTGGGGTCGAAAGAGCCTTGATGATTCGGCACTTTGTTTTCGGCCGTATCATCAAGGACGTTAGCACGTCGAATAGCGCCAAAGTAAAAAGACACTGTGCTCATATGGGATATGGCCCAGAGTCTTTTTACTTTGTCGCTGCTCTTCTTTGCTTTTTCGCCGCTAAACCACCGAAGGTTCGAAGATGAGTTCGCCTTTTGCGAAGCGTTCCAGTGACAGCATCTCAATATCCATGGTCATGGGAAGTCCAAGGATTTTTTCTGCCATCAAAATACCCGTTGCCGGCGCAAACATAAACCCATGTCCGCTGTAACCCACTGCTAAATGATACCCTTTCACCCCTTGTACCGGACCATAGATGGGTTGACGATCAGGTGTTATATTGTATAAGCCCGCCCATTGTCTAACCATGCGAAGATCGCGAAGGGGAGGCAGAAGCGTTGTAATGGTTTTGGCCATTTCTTCGACAAAATGCCACCCAGAAGACATGCGAAGGTCCGTGGGTTCGCCCGCATCCCCTCTACCCATGACAAACGAGCCGTGTGGCACTTGCTGACAGTACAGATTGCCCGAAAAGGACATGACCATAGGCTCAAGCATAGGCTCTACAGGTTCGGTCACCAAAATTTGATGGCGCTCGGAGAACACAGGGATATCAATACCCGCCATCTCTGCAACTTGCTTTGACCAACCACCTGCAGTATTCACGACCAATGGCGTACTGATGGTTCCCTTGTTGGTAACAACCGCTTTGACTTCACCGTTTTCAACCACTATGCCAGTGGCTTCAACGTAGTTGTAACCCTGTACTCCTAACCGTTTCGAAGCATGGGCAAAGGCATCTAAAGTGGTAAAAGGATTCAAATGTCCGTCCTTTTGGTGAAAAGTAGCCGCCAAAATGCCATCTGTATTCAAATAGGGAACAATGGATGTGGCTTCATAGGGCGTCAATAGTTTCGACTGAATGCCCAAACTGTTTTGGAGTACAATATTTTTCTTGAACTGGTCAACCTCTTTTTCAGTATAGGCCAAGATCAAGTAGCCGCCTTGTTTGAACTCAATGTCCCCCGGATACTGAAGCTCCTCACCGGCAGTCTCAAAATAATCATTTGAAAGCTTGCCGAGTTTGCAGTTCATTTCCGTTCCCCACTGTTGGCGGATTCCCGCACCACAGCGGCCCGTCGCACCGGAGGATTGATAGGATTTATCTAGGACGACGATGTTTTTCATGCCCCGTTTTGCCAGGTTGTATGCGATGGAATATCCAGAAATACCACCCCCGATAATGACACAATCAGCTGTTTTATTCATGGCTTTCCTCCTTCTTGACCGCGTCCGCTATGGCGCCGAGTTTGATCCCTCTTACAGGAGGTCTAAATGTAGATGGTGCAATTTCTTCAAGGGATTGGCCTGTGAAATTGGCGATTTCACGCATGACAATCGGCATGCAGGTTTTTCCTTGGCAACGGCCCATACCAAGACGTGTAAGACGTTTAATCTCCTGAATATCCGTTACGCCACTTGCGATAATCTCCCTTACATCATCGATAGTAATATCCGAACATCGACAGACAATGGTGTTCTTATTCATATAGACCCTCCATTTGAAAGTTGCGAATAACTTTGATGTGCTCTTTTTTCATCGCCATCCATATGATTGGCGTTCTGTCAAAACGCTTAGGGTTTTGGATTTTGATAATGCGGATGTCGTCCACATACTGTCCTTCTCGGTCTACACCTTTCACTATGCTCCCTTCAAGAGGAAGGGGTCTAAATTCATACGGTATTTTCATCACTGCTTCTGTTTCTGAATAAGTTGCATCGATGACCATAATAGCCAGTCCTGGACACTTCGCTACACAGAGGCCACAACCGGTGCATTTGTCACTGATAAAATTTGGAAGGTCATTGATATCGTCAAAAGGCGTAATAGCGCCGAGTTTGCAAGCGGTATAGCAGGGATTGCAAGGTATCTTTTGATAGCATTCGATGACGGCCACAGGCCCTTTTGCGAGTCGCTCTTCCGTGGGAAACACGCCCATTATATCTTCTGCTGTGGGTACACCTGTATTGTTTAGCATAACTTCCTCCTACAAAAGTGTCTTATTGAGACCGGCCATGATTTTTTCTCCAACTGGACCTGATCTAAGATCGTGTAGCTGTGCCTCAAAATCATTCTTTTGGTCTTCAAAATTTTCAACAGGGCGACCCGTTCTATTTGCGGCGATGAGTCCTGTCAAATAACCTTCTACCATAGCGCTACTGGCCTCTTCAACACCGCCTACATCCCCTGCGATAAACACATTTGGAATGGAGGTTTCGTTGTCGTGATCCCGTTTTGGCACGTAGCCTCCCAGTTGACCGACATAGACCATTTCACAACCTACTTGCCAGAGCAGTTCATTAAGCGGTGAAAGACCTACAGAAATACACAGTGTATCCACATCATAATCAATTTCAGTACCCGGAATCCCATTGTAGCTGGAGTCCAGTTTCCAAGCGATTGCTTTTTCGATAGCCTTATCCCCAATGGCCTCTTTGACTGAGTAACCCGTCAAAATGGGCACGCCCATACGTCTCACTTTTGAGGCATGGACCAAATAACCGCCGATAACAGGGGCAGCATCGAGAATAGCCTGAACTTTGACGCCGGCTTGGAGAAGTTGATAAGTAACGATGAGTCCGATATTGCCGGCGCCGACCATAAGGACTGATTTACCTGGCCTTATGCCGTGAATGTTCATCAGGGTCTGCACTGCACCAGCACCATAAACACCTGGCAGATCATTGTTTGGAAACGCCAAGGATTTTTCATAGGCACCTGTGGCGACGATAACAGTCTTTGGGATGAACTTCATATATTCACCGTTACAGTCCGCTGTGACTACGCCATCCTCATAAAAACCACAGATTGTCGTATTGAGAAGGACTTTAAGGTTGTCCAATTTGTCCATTTCATCAAAGAGATAGCGCGCTATATCTATACCTCTCTCAGAAGCCTTTTGTTTTTCTGAGCCAAAGAACATGTGGGTTTGCTTGACGAGCTGTCCTCCGAGTTTTGGATCGCGCTCTACAAGGATAACCTGACAGCCATTCCGCGCTGCACTAATAGCTGCGCAAAGGCCAGCTGGACCTCCGCCAATGACGAGGACTTCAACGTTCATCATATGAGATCTCCTTTTCCGTTTTGTGTCCTAATAGCCATGCCCTCTTTAAGAGGCACAATGCACACCCGGACATTAGGTTCTCCGTCAACTTCCATTAAACAAGAAGAACAGTTCCCAATAGCACAGTAAAAGCCTCTTGGCCTGTGTTTGACTTCTGAATGCGATAACTCTTTGACCCCATTTGCATGGAGTGCCGATGCAATGGTGTCACTTTCGAACCCTGTCATTTTTTCACTGTTATAGGTAAAAGTAATGGCTTCTCCCGTTTCGAAAGATAAGATAGGATGATCTGTGATTCGCATAATTTACCCCCTCAATGAGCACTTCCGTGCCCCTTTTGCTATTTCTCACCTGTATATAGAGCAATTATCATGCCACAAAAGTGCATTTTTCAGAAAATTTCAACGATTTGAAATGGCTTCAAGATTAGCCTTCAGCCCTTGCCGAAATGAGACGCACATAAAAAAGCACGGCGGTGTCAATATTCTGACACTGCCGCGCTGAAACACACACTCCCACCACTTTTAGACAGTGTCGAATTTCCGACGCACTGTCAGATTTTCGACACATTTTGGATAGCGTATTTGCTCATTTTAAAATAGAGCGTACTTCTCGGTATTTTCAAGAGCTTTGCCGCTTTAGAGCACACCCAGTTGCTTCTCACCAAGGCGTCCCGAATAAGTGTAGCCTCATTCTGAGCCGTTCTTAGGGTAATGTCAAACTGAAAATCTTCTAATGGTTGGGGAACCTCATGCTGTACCAAAATACTTTGAGGCAAAAGGGTAGGCGTAATCTGACTAAACCCTTGATTTTTAGAGAGTATAACAAGGCGTTCAATGACATTTTTGAGTTCACGCACATTACCGTCCCAGTGATAACGCTCTAGATAGCCCATAGCCTCACTGGTGAAATCCACTAGGGTCGCACGGTACTTCATGCAGTAAGATCGCGTAAAATCACGAACAAGAAGCTCCACATCTTCACTTCTCTTTCGAAGAGGCGGTATTTCAATATGAATAGCGTTTAATCGGTAATAGAGATCTTTTCTAAACAGGCGGTTCTGAATGGCCTCAAGCAAGTGTCTATTGGTCGCTGCCACTATGCGTACATCCACTTGAAAAACTTTGTTGCTGCCAATCTTCGTGACAAATCCGTCCTCGATGACCCTAAGTAGCTTTGACTGCATGGCCATAGGCATATCGCCTATTTCGTCCAAAAACAGAGTCCCTTCATGGGCCAATTCAAACTTTCCAATGTGGCCTGATTTCTTGGCGCCTGTAAACGCACCGTCTTCATAGCCAAAAAGTTCACTTTCCATCAGTTCATACGGAATAGCACTGCAATTGATTGCGACAAAAAGTCCTTTTCTCGAAGAGGCGTTGTGAATCGCTCTGGCAAACAGCTCCTTGCCCGTTCCGCTCTCTCCGGTCAAAAGGACGCCTAAATCGGTTTTAGCAATACTTTTGGCCATTTCAACAGCTTCATATATCGCAAGACTACTCCCTAGAATTTCGTCAAAAGAATAGTACGTATCCAGCAAGTGATCCATTTCATCCTTCAAGACGCTGAGATGGGTTTCTGTCTGCTCTAGTTTTTTTGAAATATGTATAAAGTCGCTGACATCCCGATCACAGGAAATAGCCCCAATAATAACCCCATCTTTAAAGAGAGGCCTTGCATTGATAATATTAAAAGCGTTCGGTTTTGGCTGATTATAGACGTTTTCAAAGACCTTCCCTTCTTTGAGCACTCGCGGTAGGAGGGCATTCGGGAAAAAGTCTGTCAAGAGTGCCCCTTTAATCTGCTCTCTCGTCACCTGAAGAAGCAGCTCTGCCGACCTGTTCCAAAAAACCACGCGGCACTGGGTATCCACCACACAGATGGCATCCGCCACATGGTCGAGGATTGTTTCATATATATGGGGATTTGTCATGAAATCATCAAAAATCATGGAGTCACTCCTCAAATTGCCCTCAATTGATAGACTTTGTAGTGAACAGCACTGAGTTGTGACTCTTCGACTTTTTCTATCATAAAATAGGGCGAAATCAGTTGCTCAAAATAATCGTCATCCAAAAGCTCCAAGTGTTGTTTAGCACAGAGGGACCTTTCTAGAACCACCAAAACACGTCCTCTAGAGATCAATCTTTTATGAAGTCCAATCATAGCCGCACGGCTTTGTTCTGAAGTCATAATCTCAAGGGAGCGATTCACCAACGCGGCGCCATAGCTTTCTTGAGGGCTCGCGTAGAGAGCATCCAGGGTTTCGAATGTCAGTTTAAGCCTTAAATCCTTGAGTTCCTCTTGAAATTTGCCTTCACCATGAAAAACATGCAAGGGGTCAAGGCCAGCAATCTGTTGGAAATCACTTTGAATAAGGCCTGCCATAAACACAGAATGTCCAAATATCAAGGTATAACATCTTGGTGCATGAGTCACAAGGTATTCGAGTTGATTCATAATCCAAACACGGTTCATCTCTAAACAATCAACTGCATCCTCGTATGACACTTCCAAAACAGCTTCCCTAGCGTCATGTGAAATAATAACCATCCATACACCTCCTTTATGCGCTCATTATACCACATCACATTATGCTAATCTTTATCTCTTTTGTTTTTCCTGCGCGACAATGAAAATCCTCCAAAACCGCTAATGACTGCCATATAGAATCCTAAATCATAAAACCAACCCGTATTGCTCACTTCATAGATGCGGGTAGTATGGTTGAAGAAACCGAGAATGAGGGATAACGGGGCCATCCATCCATGCCAAACACCCCAAAAGAATCCCGCTTTGTTGATAATATAAGTTCCGTCATTAGGAAGGCACCCGGTCAAAGCTATTGCAAAAACAAGCATACACACTATCAATAACGTTTTTTTCATAGTAACCCCTTTCTTTACTCGTAAATTTGTCGACGCACTTCCTTTTCAACTGCCGTCCACTTATTCTTGTCAAAAGAATTGTTGATCAGAGCCGTTGCAAACAAAAAGGATATCTTACTTTGAGATATTTCATATAATGCACCCATTCGTGGGTCAAATAGCCATAAACCCTCTCAAGGTCCATTTTAAGCTGCTCCTCGTCATGACGGGACGGATTTTCTTGATTCAGTTTAACGCGCAGAGCCAATTCTTCGTACATGTGCGCGACAGCCATAAGAAGATCACTAAAGGTATCATGCTCAAGGAGCGCTGGCTGATATCGTCAATATGAGGATCTGCCATGGTGCATTTTCTAAGGAGCTTCATACCCAGCTCTTGATAAAACAAACCGATGAGCATATTGAGCTTTTCGTTTAAGTTCTCATTTTCACGCCCTTCTATAAAACGCTTGAGCACGAAGGTTACAAATAAAACTTCAAGCGGAACAAAAAGCTAGGTCGCTCAATAAAAACATCATAACATGCCGTGGATCTTTAAAAACAGGATATGAACTCCGTGAACACGGCCGAAAGCAACAGCAAAAACAGTGTAATCTGAAGGGTGTTTTTTTTGTTCGTCATAAGTGCCTTCTTTCCGCATTGAATTACTTTGTCTTTCTTGACACGCTAACAAAGCTTAAATATTTAAAACTGCTCCCCCTATTGCACCAAACAAAACAATGACTATAGGAGGTGTTTTCCAAAATTGAAGCATTACAAATAAGATCATGACTAAGACAAAATCCGCCGCACTGCCAATGGCAGTGACCCAAAGGGGGTTATAGAGCGCTGCAAGTAGGATTCCTACCACAGCAGCATTGATGCCAATCAGCGCGCCCTTCAACCGGATATTTTGACGCACATGGTCCCAAAAGGGCAGAACGCCTATGACAAGCAGAAAAGAGGGTAGAAAAATACCCACCAGTGCTACTAAAGCACCTATTGGACCGCGTGTCATAACGCCTAAATACGCTGCAAAACTAAACAGTGGTCCAGGAACAGCTTGCGTGGCACCGTACCCCGCCATAAAGTCCTCTTGACTTACAAATCCGGAAGTTACAACTTCATTCTCGAGCAGAGGTAAAACAACATGACCTCCCCCAAACACCAAGGCACCTGACCGATAAAAACTATCCATCAATTGAACGGTTGGATCTTGTGTTTGACGTGCTAGAAGAGGCAGTACTATAAGCAGTGCCAAAAAGAGCGCAAGACAAAAGTAGGCGACCTTACGAGACACTTTCACATTCTTATTGATGACTTCTTGGCTTTCTTCTTTATTGTACACAGCAAGTCCAAGAATTGCTGCTCCTAAAATTACGCCAATTTGCATGAAGGGTGAAGGCCATAGTAAGAGCACCCCTGCCGAAATAACTGCAATTGTGGCTTTATAGCGGTCATTTGCTAGCTTAAGACCCATAGACCAAACCGCATGGGCAACAACCACCACTGCCACGATCTTTAAGCCATGAATCCATCCCGCTTGGGCAAGATCATACCCTCTTAAAAGATAAGCGAAAATCACCAAAAATAGTGCCGATGGAAGCGTAAATCCTATCCATGCTAAAACACCACCTAATAGACCACCCCGTATGGTCCCAATACCCATTCCAATCTGGCTACTGGCCGGCCCGGGCAAAAACTGACACAGTGCCACTAAATCCCCATAACTTTTTTCATCAAGCCATTTTCTTTTTTGCACATACTCCCGTTGAAAATAAGCCAAATGGGCAGTGGGTCCACCAAAAGAGGTCAGTCCAAGGCCAAGGGCAACGCTAAAAATTTCGAATAAACTGCTTTTCTCTCGGTCAATAATTCCACGATCTTTCGCCATAGCCACGCCTCCGTATTCTAAGAAGAACCCTTCCTTTGCTTATTATGATTTCCACAGGGGATTATTCTGCACTGTAAATGGGCTAAAAAGGCTGTCATAAAGGCGGTTGTCCTTTTTAGCATAGACTTTAAGTTCAGGTTTACTGCCGACGGCCTCATAAAAGGTCTCCACTGGCTTTGCAATTGACTTCAGCTCAAGATTTTTAATGAGCAGTGCCTGAACAGCTTTGTAGCGCCTTGGGTCATCATCATCCTCTAAAAGTTCGTTCATGTCCTGTACAGTTTCCTTTTCAAGCTTATTATAGGCTTTTTCCATTTCTGAAATTTTGCCGCCTCCCGAAAATTTGAGCACATCCACCCAGAAGGGAATGGCGACCAATAAAGATACAAATCCCTCAAAGTTTTTGGCAATGACGCCCGCTTGTCCCTCCGAGCTTATAAAGGCCACTGGACGCTTCTCAACGTCCCCAGCTCCCACTAGCGCATAGGTCCCGCCACAGGCATCCGTCCCAAAGCAAACCACAGATTCCTCTGTTTTGAACCCGCGTTTCAAGCTGTCTTCAGTGGGCGGAATCAACGTAAAGTCATAGAGCAAATCAAAATAGTTTTGCAAGTCGTCCGATTTCTTAATTTTTTTATACATCAATGGCAATTCCATAAGTCCTCCTAAAAGCGTGTTTATAAAACCATAAATTCTGTCATTCTACAAAAAACTCATGAACAGCATGATGTTGAGTACAGCCAAAATACCTCCAATCACTAGCAACATGAAGTTGGTGACCCATGAATTTCTGTGTTTGCCCATGACTTTTTTTGAAGAAGTCAGGTAGATTTGTAGAAAAACCGTGATCGGCAACTGAATGCTGAGGACCATTTGAGAAATGATCAAGCCTTTAAAAGGATCTGAAATGAGGAATATGACAATGGTGGAAGCGATCAGTATAAAGGATACGCCTACTTTGGTATGGGGATCTTTGATATCATAAGGTTCCTTAAAAAGACCTGCATAGATAGAACCGCCTGCCATCCCCGCTGTCAAGGTAGAAGAAATCCCGGCGAAAAGAAGGGCTATACCAAAAATAATGGCCGCTTTTCCGCCGAGCATAGGCGCTAGAAGTTGCTGCGCTTGACCCAGTTCATTGACCACAATGCCCTGCTTGAAAAAAGTCGCCGCCGCAAGAATAATCATGGCGCTGTTAATGGCCCAACCGATGATCATAGAGCTCATGGTGTCCACAAATTCATAGCGAAGCTGCTTGTTGATGACGGTTTCATCTTCTTTATTCCACTGGCGACTTTGAATAATCTCTGAATGTAGAAATAGATTATGCGGCATAACCACAGCTCCGAGAACCGCCATTACAATCACCATGGATCCCGGTGGAATGCTGACAGTCACCCAACTTTTAAGGGCTTCAGGCCAGTCGATTGCCACAATGCTGAGTTCATACAGAAAAGAAAACCCTATGACAGATACAAAGCCGACGATGAGTTTTTCAAGCTTCGTATAGGAATTCGAAAAAAGCAAATACAGCACTAATCCGAGAATAAATATGGACCCAATCCGAATGGGGATTTTGAACAGCAGTTGAAGGGCGATGGCACCACCCAGTATTTCTGCCATTGCCGTTGAAATCACGGCGATAATACTGGTCCCAAGAATAGTCCGCGCAAGAGGTGGATTCAAATGCTTCATTGCCGATTCAGCTAAGCAATCCCCTGTGACAATTCCGAGATGGGCCACGTTGTGCTGAAGAATAATCAGCATTATCGTCGAAAGGGTTACCATCCAAAGAAGGGTGTACCCAAACTGAGAACCCGCCGCAATATTGGAAGCCCAGTTGCCAGGATCGATGAACCCTACAGTCACAAGGAGTCCAGGCCCGATATATTTCAAAATTTCCCGCGCGCCGTAAATAGGATTGTGTGTGGGATCGCTTGTAAAAAGTGATTTGAGTTTAAATTTCATAGCCTTCACCCCTTTATCCGACTATGCACGGCTCACTTTGCGTTCTCTTCCTTTAATAGTCATGGTCTGCAGGGCGTTATAGACCATTTCCCCTTTGCCGTTGAGGATTTCCACATAGGTTGAAATTTCTTGAACGCTGATGATGCCAATATCTTGAGACGAAATTCCCTCAATGGCACACAGGGTCCCGACAATATCAACAGGTCTCATCTTTGTTTTTTTGCCAGCGTTAATATGAAGCTTCAAAATGTCCTGATTGATAGCGTCCCCTTTAGCAACTTTCGCTTCAGGAGCAGTCTTTATTTTTTCGGTATAAGCCAATGTTCCCTGAACCACTTGGGCTTTTTCAGGTCTATCCAAATGGGGAATATCCCTAGAGGTCGCTAGCTGAATTTCATTAATAAGCTTTCTCTCAGAAGGCGTAGCAAAGGTAAGCGCCTTCCCATCTCCACCCTTGCGACCAGTACGGCCAATACGGTGGACATAATTCTCACTTTTAAACGGCACATCAAAATTGATGACCAGAGAGATGTTTTCTATATCAATGCCTCTCGCCGCTACATCCGTGGCGACCAAATACCGAAACTGTCCACCTTTGAAACGGTTCATGACCTTCAGTCTGTCCTCTTGCTCCATGCCGCCATGAATTTTTTCACAGGCAAAATGAAGGTGATCGAGAGCTTTGCAAACAGCATCCACCTGAAGCTGGGTATTGCAAAAGATCATGCAGCTGTCTGGATTTTCAACGATAAGGACATCTTTAAGGAGACTCAACTTCTCCTTTGGCTCCACAAGGTAACTGCCCTGTACTATGCGGTCCATGGCTGTGTTTTCCTCTTCCACAGTGACCAGTAATGGGCTTCTCAGATACTGACTGCAAATGGCTTTAATGTCCTCAGGCATAGTGGCTGAGAGCACAACTGTCACCAGACCTTTTGGAAGACGTTCCATAATCCAAGACACCTGATCGATAAATCCCATTTTCAGCATTTCGTCCGCTTCATCGATGACCAGATACTTGATCTGAGACACATCAAGGGTTCCTTTTTCCATATGGTCCATGAGTCTACCAGGCGTTCCCACCACCACATGGGTCTTTTGCTTAAGCTCCTTGGCTTGGGGCCGGAATGGTGACTTGCCGTAAACGGCCAACACTTTAAGCTTTTCGTAGCGACCGATATGAAAAAAATCCTCCCGAACCTGTATTGCCAGTTCTCTTGTGGGTGCCATGACGAGCACCTGCGGCTTATTTTCCTCCCACTTGACCAATTGACATAGGGGTATGGCAAAAGCGGCTGTTTTTCCACTCCCCGTCTGAGAATTGACAATGAGATCCTTATTTTGAAGCAGTGCGGGAATAACCTGTTTCTGGACTTCTGTCGGCGCTTTAAAATTCAAAAGCTCAATGGCTCTCAATAAATCATCACTTAATCCAAAGGTTTTAAACGTATCTTTCATGGGTTTACTTCGCTTTCTTTTTTTGTGACGTACGGCTTCCATCTTATCATGATATCCCTAAAACGCCAAAACAAACAGGAAACTTGACAAAATAGGGGAAGTTCACTACCTTTATTATAGAAAGACTTCCTATTCTAAAGGAGAAGAACACTATGAGTCATTTTATTCGCGCCATTTGGAAGACTACCTTTCCCGTCTGTGTCGGTTATCTCTCTGTGGGTTTTGCCTTTGGCCTACTCTTTCAACAATCCGGCCTCCCCTTTATATGGGCTATTCTCATGAGCCTCACTGTCTACGCTGGCTCAATGCAGTTTGTGGCGATCCAGCTGCTCCTGACCCAGGCCTCCCTGATGGATGTTGCCCTTATGACCCTCTTCGTCAATTTCAGACATCTCTTCTATGGATTGAGTCTACTCGAACCCTTCAAAATTCTAAAAACAACTAAATTTTATGCCATCTTTGCCCTGACAGACGAAACCTACTCTCTCCTTGTCAG
>JBBRGL010000044.1:0-12536 GCA_038240675.1 Peptostreptococcales bacterium | reverse complement strand
TCAGGTATTGGTCCCAATACAATTGAAGAAGTCATAGGCGTCATGAAGGCGTATACAACACGTGTGGGATCGGGTCCTTTTGTCACTGAGCTGAACAATGACATCGGAGACCGCATACGCATTCAAGGCAATGAGTTTGGCACCACCACAGGAAGACCTAGACGCTGTGGTTGGCTTGACCTTGTAGTGGTCAATTATGCAGCCCGTGTCAACGGCCTGACGTGTATAGGCCTCATGCTTTTAGACGTACTCAAGGGTTTTGAAGAGATCAAAATCTGTACAGGGTATCGCTTTAATGGCGAGATCATCAAAGATTTCCCTGCAAGTCTTTCAATTTTGGATACATGTGTGCCCATCTATGAGACCTTTAAGGGCTGGGATACCGATATATCAGGCACAACAACTTATGAGGAGTTGCCTTTGGAAGCAAAAGACTACATCGCCTTTATCGAATCTTACTTGGAACTTCCGATTAAAATGGTTTCTGTGGGCCCTAAAAGATCACAAACTATTTTTAGAGGTGAAATATTTAGACAATAAGTTTAAAAGCCGTGTCGGTTGACACGGCTTTTGTGATTTAGTGGGGGATTGACATTGATCGTGCGGTGCGCTGGAAGCGCGATAATACAAAGTGGCTATAGCCACCCGGACAATTCCGAACGTGTCAAAGACACGCCGAACCATACCGAACGTGGCGTAGCCACTTTAGAGCCATCGGATGTCATTGCCATAGAATTTGAGAATTTCGAAACTTCCCAGAACCCTTGATGCGACACGGTCGCCATAGAGCTTTGTAAAATCCATGTTGGAAAGATTGGTAGAGATGAGAATTTTCTTGTCGCTGATCATGCGGCTGTTGATAATGTGAAAAAGCTCTGTGCTGATGAAAGCATTGGTGAGCTCTGTCCCAAGATCATCGATAATGAGCAAATCGCACTCTAAAATCATCTGATAGTGTTCCTTGAGCTTCTCATCGCGTTTATCGACGAACTTGAATTCTTCGATGGTGCTAAACAGTTTAAAAGCAGTTTGGTAGAGGACGAGTTGTCCCTTCTCGATGAGGTCCTTAGCGATTGAGTTGCATAAAAAAGTCTTTCCAAGGCCTGGCTTTCCGTAGAACAAGAGGTTTGGTTGGGTCGTGTCCTGAAAATGTTTGATAAATGCCAGTGAAGAACTCAAGATGCTTTTCATATTGTCATGAGGAGAAAAGGGTTCGTTTTCAAAGGGAGCGTTTTCGTATAAATCTAAATTGAAGGTTTCGAAATTTTCGATCTGCATGCGATTGGCAATGTTTGACATTTCAAATGCGCGCTGAATCTTTAACTGCTTATAACACGTACAGTGCTTATTTTGAGCTGTAAAACCCGTATCTTTGCACTTCTGGCATTTGTAAATAGGACTCAGATAATGCGCCTCAAGGTTGTGCTCTGTCAATAAAAAAGCTTTCTCTTGTTTCAAGGCATCTGCAATATGATGAATTTCTTTGGCGGCGCTCTCTGCGCCTTCCGGTTGGAAAAGAATTTGTTTTGACAGTTGTATGGACAGTGCGCTCAGCTCATCTTCGATGTGTTTGAGCCGTGGAATCTGTGTAAAGACTAGACGACGTCTTTTGAGGATTTCCTCGGTGTTATGATCTCGCAAGCGTTCGTAATAAAGTTGTATACTGCGCGTCAAGGTCTGCACATCAATCCCTCCCTGTCAGTGTTTTAAGGGCACTTCGTTTTTTTGCCTGTCGCTGGATAATTTGTTCTAACTCGTCTTCGCTGAGTTTTGACATATCCTGCTCGAAATTATGGAAACGGTTATTTGTAGCCTTGACCATTGCGGCGCCCTTCTGAGAGGGTCGCTCTTTGCTTTTATCCTCAAATCGTTTATCAAAGACTTCTATTGTGCGGACACCTTGAGTGTGGAGCTCTGTAAGTATAGCGTCTAAATAGTTCATATTCACATTAGAGGTGCGTTTGGTCGCTTCTTTAAGCACATACAGAAGGAACGCGTCATCAAAGGCAAAGGAGGATACCCACTTATCCATAATCTCCTTATCCCCCGCGCTCACAGGCTTGTTGCCGTAGCCGATGGTTTTGTAGATTTTTTTATAGAAGAAGAATGTTTGATTTTGTGTTTCAAGATGGTCCTCAAGAGATTTTTCGGTGCGAATCCCTGCATCGTACCATTTTCGGAGAATTCCCTGAACGTAATTAAGACGCCTTGTTTTTTTGTCGTGGCAGGCCAATTCAAAAGCGCGTTCAATCATGTCTGGATCCATTTTGTAATTGTAGATCCAGTCCAATATTTCGTTGCATTCATTGGGAGTGAGTTGTCTGATGATCATTTCTTCTATATGTTTAAACATGGTATTGAGAATAGGATTGTCCAGTGCAGAAAGCAATTTGTCGGTCTTAGAACTGATTTTGCCAGCCTGTGGTTTTACATGGCCAATTGCTTGATAGTTATTGTCGAGGTATAGTTGCCTCAGACAATTGAACACCACATTAAACTGATTGGGCTGATCCTCGTTGATTTTAGTGCGCAGGATAACACCTCTCTCCTCCCAATAGAGCCAAGCGGCTACAATGTCCTCAAGACTTAGGTTCAAATGCCGTGCAAGTTGAGCATTGTCAACTGTTTGGGACAATAGAGGGTCTTGGGAATACAAATATGCCGTCAAATAAATTTTGACGTGAGTGCCATTGGCCATGGGCATGAAATCATGAATAAATATATTTTCAATGGCAGTGGTGCCGAAATCAATTGTAGGCTTGTTGTAAGTAAAACTCATAGGGACACCTCATAAGTATTAAAACACATTCAGGTTATGCTTCTATAGTATCATGCACAGGGTTCATATTCAAATAGAATCCAAAACAAGGGTCAAGGGCCTTATATCACTACATCCAAGCAGTATGAATGCACATGCATAAATATTTTTGTTCATTCAAATCCAAATCTATGGTATACTGTCTTCAGTATATTTATTCTAACGACTTAAAGGAGTACAAATGAAAAATCAGATCAAGAGCTCCAATGGGCTTAAAAAAGCCCGACAAATGAAGCCTGCGACGCGAAAGAACTCTATTAAGCAACCCACGAAAAGTGTACAAGATCTTTGGGAGCGCCACGGAGCGCCGCTTTATAGGAATCAAATACTACCACTTTTGAACAATAAAAAAATGCTTGTAGCTGGCCTAACTGCAGTTGCGTGCTTCTCGCTTGGCGTGTTTAGTTTGACTCAGGTTTTACCTAAAGTTGCAGATCAAAAGGTTATCCAAGCATCCATTGAAAAAGTTGTTCAAGAGCAATCAGGTGACGCCTTCATCCCAGCTGACGCTGTCGCGGTGAATATGGCCAATCTTTCTGAAATCTCAAGAGTGGAAAAACCCCTTTTGATTGCAATCAGTACATACGCACTGACGGTTAATGGCTCTCAGATTGGAAATTTTGAGAATCAAGCAAAGTGTGAAGCCATTCTTTCTCAAGTGGTCAGCACTTATTCAGATCAGAAAGACGCGAAGCTTGCTACTGCTGAGTTCAAAGAAAGAATTGCCATCGTGAAAGTGGATCGATTTGTCGGTAGTTTTAGCCGATACGATGAAGCCGAGGCTATAACTTCCTTCATTATTAAAGGGACTAAACAAGAAAAGAAACATTTGGTTCAAAATGGCGAAAGTCTCTGGACTATTGCCAAGTCAAATCAGATTAAAATCGACGATTTAATTCGTGCAAACCCAAAGATCAGCCCTGACAAACTTAAAATCAATCAAGAGGTTAGTTTGATTGTACCCAAACCTTTGATTACGGTCATCACAAAAGAAGTCAAAGAGTATTCTATCAAAATTCCATTTGAAGTCGCTTATGAAGACAATGCCACTATTTATAAAGGTGAAAGCTCAGTCAAAAAAGCGGGCGCAAACGGCGAAAAAATGGTCAAAGCTGAAATTGTCAAAGAAAACGGCGTCGAAACGACCCGCGTCATTTTAGAAGAGTCTGTCGTCTCACAGCCATCGACGAAGGTTGTCTACAAAGGCATTAAAGATCCGCCTCCACGCATTGGAACGGGTTCATTACAGAGACCCTCACGTGGTAAAGTCACTTCTGAGTTTGGAAGACGATGGGGAAACAGACATGAAGGGATCGATATTGGCATGCCTGTTGGCTCCGAAGTCAAAGCAGCTGATGGCGGGAAAGTTATTTTTTCTGGTCAAAAGGGGGCTTACGGTCTCTGTATAATCATCGACCACGGCGGGAATATTGAGACACTCTATGGACACAATTCAAAACTGTTGGTAAAAAAAGGTGACAAAGTCTTTAAAGGTCAAGCTATCGCCAAGAGCGGAAACACAGGGAGGAGTACAGGGCCTCACCTACACTTTGAAGTGCGTGTCAACGGAACGCCTGTAAATCCGAGGAAACATGTACAGTTTTAACATTTAAAATACTGTCGATTGAACCGTGTCATTAAAGCAATGACACGGTTTTTTATTGAATATGCAATCAAAATGTCACTGGAAAAAAGCGTTGTTTTTCGTTAAACTGTAGTGGAGAGTATATATTTTTAATAGACCCACAAGGAGGCTTCCGATGAACGAAAAAGTACTGGTCGTGGATGATGAAAAACCGATTTCGGATATTATCAAATTTAATTTACTCAAAGAAGGGTATCAGGTCATCACAGCTTTTGATGGTGAGGAAGCCATCAAGAAGGTCGGTGAGCATGATCCAGATTTGATTTTGCTCGATGTAATGCTGCCTAAAATGGATGGGTTTCAAGTATGCCGAAAAGTCAGAGAAAAAGTCAGCACCCCAATTATTATGCTGACTGCAAAGGAAGAAGAAGTTGATAAGGTTTTAGGACTTGAGCTTGGCGCTGATGATTACATCACCAAGCCATTTGGCATGCGTGAACTGATGGCGCGGGTCAAAGCCAACCTACGCCGTGTTGCTATAGATGTTCAAAGAGAAGAAGGGCAAAAGGAAAGTATCATTCAGTCGGAGCATCTTTTAATTGACCTGGACCGCTATGAAGTGCGCAAAGGGACTCTGGTCATAGAACTTACACTGCGCGAGTTTGAGCTCCTGAAGTTTTTAGCTACTCAAGATACCCAAATTTTCACACGTGAGCAACTGTTGAAAGATGTTTGGGGCTATGAGTATTTTGGCGATATAAGGACTGTAGACGTAACGGTTAGACGCCTTCGGGAGAAAATTGAAGATGATTCCTCAAATCCTCGGTTTGTCATGACCAAACGAGGAGTGGGGTATTATTTTAGGAGGAACTAATGCAAATATTCAAGAGCATAAGATGGAAGTTTATTATGATCTTCTTCATGCTCGTCCTTGTGGCCATGGTCGTATCAGGTGCGTTCATTATTGAGCTCCTTCAAAACTATCATCTCGGTATTGTTTCAGAACGATTGACGGATTTGTCGGAATTGTTGCTGCCGAAAATTGAGACTTATGAATCCTTGGATGAATCAACCAAGCCTATCAACGAAATCGTCAATAATTTCAAAGGGTTGGGTTTTCAAGAGGAGATATTCGTCATTAGCGCAAAGACCAATCAAATCATCGCCACAACCTCTGAGAATATTCAAGTCAACGCCTTAGATATTTTGGATTTCTCACTCCTGACACAAGGCGTACTTGGCAATGCCATTGAAAAAGACCAAGTGGTTCAGACGGAGTATTCATCCACAAAAATCAAGGACAAAGTTTTTCCAATCCGCTCGAACAAAGGTCAGGTCATTGGACTTCTCTATCTCAGATACGATTTGCAAGAGACCCTCAAAACCGTCAATGAAAGCAAGGTCATCATCATCCAAGCCACTCTGATTGCTCTATCACTCACTGTCCTTTTGGGGACCATTATATCAAAAAGTATTACTGAGCCCATCAATGAAGTAACGCGTAAGGCTTTTGGAATGGCTAAAGGCGACTTCAACCAATATGTTGACGTCAAGTCTGAGGATGAAATCGGAAAACTCGCTGAGATGTTCAATCATATGTCGAGGCGTCTCAAAATTAGTTTAGGGGAAATCTCCAGAGAAAAATCCAAATTTGAAGCCATTGTCAACAATATGACGGATGGCCTCATAGCGGTCAACATTCAAAATGAAGTGCTCCATATCAATCCTATGGCCCTCAAGATTTTCAACCTTTCTAATGTCATTCAAAAGTATGATGAAGTTGTCGTTCCATTTGATCCTGAACTGAGTTTTTATGCATTGACCAGCGCATCAGAGAATTGGGTAGGCAATCAAATCCTCGCCGTCGAGGAATCCGTTTATCACGTGGGTTATGCCCCTTTTATCAATGATGAAGGTGAAAAAGGCGGCATCATATTGGTGCTTCAGGACATCACCGAACAGCAAAAGCTTGACAATATGCGCAAGGATTTTGTGGCCAATGTCTCCCACGAACTCAAGACCCCGCTAACCAGTATCAAAAGCTACACGGAAACACTGCTCGATGGCGTCATTGATGACAAAGAGACTGCACGGCAGTTTTTAGAGGTCATCAACTCAGAGTCTGACCGCATGAGCAGGTTGGTAAAAGACCTTTTGCAGCTGTCTAATTTTGACTCCAACAAAGCTTCTCTCGATTTTGAGTATCACGACCTATTTCATTTGGTTCAATTTACGGTGCGCAAAATGGATATGCACGCAAAATTTAAAAGCCAAAGCTTGAAACTCATTTCTGAAATTGATGAAATGATCCTCTACATGGATCACGACCGCATCGAACAAGTACTATTGAATATTCTCAGCAACGCTATAAAATACACACCCGAGCACGGGAAAATCAAGGTTTATGTCTATCAATCGGGCAAAATGGTCTATGTCAAAATCTCGGATACAGGCATGGGTATACCTGAAAAAGATTTAGACCATGTATTTGAACGGTTTTACAGGGTGGACAAGGCAAGATCTAGGGAGCTTGGCGGAACGGGACTTGGGCTTTCCATCGCCAAAGAAATTGTCGAACACCATAAAGGCGTGATCACCATACAGTCTTTGGCAGAACAAGGAACAGAAGTGATTATTGGACTGCCTATAGAAAGCTTTGTAACAGCGACTTAAAGGAGCTGTAATGTGATTGTAATAGAAACAGAGTATAATAAAGAATATGTTAAGAAGGGAGGGTGAATTTATGACGCGATTTGTGAAATTGTTCAGTTATATGTTAATTTTGTGTTTAATGGTTCTTAACGTTTCCTTTGCTTCAGTGTCCACTTCTTTACCTCTCTCCATTCAAGATCAAATAGAAATCATCTCCCCAGAAATTTCACAAAAGGGCGACGTTTGGGTAGACAAAACCTTACTCCTGTCCATGCGGATACAAACCAATACGCCTATTGTGATGACGCTTACAAAAGTAGAAGATTCTATTGTCAATTTTGATAAAATTGCAGCCACTAAAACAACGCCATTTACTTTGAATAGCCCACAAATTGCAACTGTCGAGAAAATGAAAACGACAATTGTACCTTTTAGCGCCCTTGAGTGGCGTTCTTCTGAGGAGGAATTAAAACTCAAAAAACAGATTTTTGACCTCTATCAATTGATCAATCAAGACTATAATCTTAAGCGCACCCAATATGATACGCTCCTCAACGAGCTGAAAGTAAAGTATGGGACTGCTGTGGTCACAATTGCCAGTGACAAATCCACTCTTGATCTACGGTTTCCGCAGTTGATTAAATCCGGAGAAACGCTTAAACTTGTGGATGCGAAATACAAACTTATTTTGCCTCTTTACAACAAACTTTTTGAACGTCCTGTTTTATACAAACTGCCTTTGAAACTCGAGGGGATTATGCCGTATTTTAATTACGAGGTCAAAGACATCAAAGCTGGGAACTATAGAATGGATTTTTACTCAGCTGACGATCAGGATCAATCTATCAAAACAGCCTCTTTTGAACTTAAAAATAAGCAAGATGCCGTTCTTGGTATTATTAATGCTCTACAAGAAGAGCTAGATGATCTTTGGAAAATCAAGAAGTAGGTTGGAGGCTTTATCATGTTAAAGGAAAGAGTTAAGTCGTTAGCTCTTTTTCTTCTATTTGCGCTTAGCATCTATTTGATGAAAGAACTTTGGGCGTCCGATCTTATTATGACGCTGAAAAACGATTCCCAGACCGAAAACACAATTCTTGATACCGCACCAGTAATCGCTCCGAAAACCATCATTTATGGGTTTGGAAGCGGTACTTATAGTGCGGTTTTTTTTGATAAATATGGCACATGGGAATCCCTTAAAATAGATTTAAAGTCCTTTTTGAACGCTGATAAAAAGGTGGAAATTGTCGATCAAGAGATTTACGAAAATGCAAAATCATTGCGTTCTTTAGAGCTTCAGTTTCCCTATGAACTGACACTGGGCGATTTAGAGGAAGTGCTTAATCAAGAAACAAATCAAAAAAATGAAGACAATCAACGGTTCAACACCCTCCTCATCGTCAGCGGCAAGGCAAAGAGCATCTATTTAAAGGGCAAGGACCAATACATACTTCTCAATGGAGAAACGCGCTTCGACAGCGTAGATCCCGAAATTTTTGAAGCTGAAAAAAATGAAACCACACGGTATAAAACCGTTGAGGCTATCTACAAACTCAAAAATATTTTGTCTACTGGAGAAGTCCGTTATGACGACAATCTACAGATTGTTCCAATTGGTGCTGCAGAGGAAAGAAGTGCAATAACCGTTGCGCCAGAGTACAATATCCGGGATGATGGGGTATTGAGGGAGCTCGTCACTCAATATTTTGGAACGCATATTGTGAAAAAACTTGTGGATATTGACGGATCTTTGGTTTACTTATATGGTTACGGCGAAAAATCTCTAAAAGTATCTCAAAACGGTGAAATTGAATTTAAGTCCAAGATTCAGAATGTTCCTCTTAAAACTATTTCTTTACATGAAGCTTTATTGTTGTCTATCAATTTTATGGACCGTTTTGGTGGAATACCAGAGGGTTTACAATTGCTTAATTATGAATACACCATACAGGATGAAGCACCTGCGTATCAACTGAATTTTTCACTCTCCCTCAATCATCAAAAAATTGATGGAGAAACGGCAGTGCCTGGTATTCAGATGACCCTTATTGGTGGACAGGTGACGGAGTACAAGCGTTATATTCTGCTGCCTGTCTCAGAACTTCAAAGAGATACACTAGCCAGTGGTGTTCAAACAATGGACTGGCTGATTAATTCGAATTTTGTAAGTACCTTGGGCCCCAATTACCTCAATGATCACCCTGAACTTCAAAACGCCTCTCTACAAGAAGGTTCGCGCAACTTACTGTATCATATTCTTCAAAGCATCAATAGTTTTGAATCGCTGTATTATTTGAATGACACAAATTATCAGGCTTTGATTCCTGTTTGGAAAATTGGTTTTGATCAATATCTGTATTATTTTGATCTGAATAGTGGACAGGTCATAAAAACAGAACGAAAGGCGGATTGAGATGGATTGGTCTAGAATCAAGACGACTCTTATACTGGCATTAGTTCTCACCAATCTTATTTTGGGAAGTTTTGTATGGCTTGGCAGAGATCAAAACAAGCAAACTGAAGACAAGCAGCTTGAAAATATTCTTAGTATTTTAAAAGAACAAAATATTAGTGTTGCACCCTATAAGGCGAATCTGGCAAATCAAATGCCAGTTTTGGAAGCTTCTTATGAGCTATATGATTTAGAGTCAGTTGCCAAAGGTTTTTATCAAGATGAGTTTTATGAGGTCAATGGCAGTTTTGTCGACAGTCACTCAAAGCTTGAAGTATTTAATAAGAACACCCTTATTTATCAGGTACTTGATGCAGTAGATCCTGAGGAGACGACTCCTGAACAAGCGCTGAGTCTTGCAGAAGCATTTCTGACACGCATTGGGTTCAACAGCTCTGAGAAGGTTCTTGAGTCCATAAATACAGAAGAAGATGAGACAGTCGTAATTTATGCGCATATGATTGATGGACAGTTTGTCAATGGAAGCTTCCTGAGTTTGCGGATCAAGGGAAAAGAAGTTATTTTTTTTGAACGACAGTGGCTCAGCATTGAAAAGTCCAACAGCCGCATGGTCAAACTGATTCCTCTTTCAAAAGCTTTTTATAGCCTTGTTGGAGAAGTAAACAAGATTAGGGTTGATCAGAGTACACCTATTGAAGTGAGTTCCTTTGAGTTGGGGTATGTCATGGATCAGAAAATTTTTGATACAAAGATTCAATCCGGAGAAGCTTTTCCGTACTATAAATTTATAACCAGTGCCGGCCTTAAAATATATGTAGAAGCGATAGATAACGGGAGATAGTATGCCAATAGATTTTTGTTCATTAGCCAGTGGAAGTAGCGGAAATTGTCAATTCATCAGCAGCGGTGGCACAAAATTACTCGTCGATGCAGGGCTCAGTGGAAAATACATTAAAATGGCCCTCGAAAAATTTGATGTGTCCTTATTAGATATTGATGGGGTCCTTGTTACCCATGAGCATTCAGATCATATCCAAGGCGTCGGAGTCCTTCAACGAAAATATGGCCTCAAGATTTATACCAATGAAAAAACGTTTAAAGCCATGCAGCCTAAAATTGGCGATGTAGATTTAAACAAAATTATACTCTTTGACAATTACAAGCCTTTTGAAATTAAGGATTTGTGGATAGAACCCTACAGTATTTCTCACGACGCCTCAGATCCAGTGGCCTACTGCATTCGCTCAAACGATGCACAAATGGGTATTGCCACTGACTTAGGTCAAATGGATATGATACTCCTTCAAGCGCTAAAACAGATGGATCTCGTTATGCTTGAATCCAATCACTCCGTTGAAATGTTGACAGCTGGGAAATATCCCTATTATTTAAAACGGCGCATCCTCAGCGAAGTGGGCCATCTTTCAAACGATACCTGCGGTACAATGGTGACCGAACTTGTTCGAGCTGGTTTCGTCAAAAGTGTACTTTTGGGTCATTTGTCCAAAGAAAATAATTTACCGGATCTTGCTTTTGAAACGGTCAAGTCTATTGCAGAAGAAGCTGGTATAAGGGTTGGTCAAGATGTGGCAATCGATATGACGTATAGGGACCGTATCAGTAGCCTTTATAGAATTCGCAGAACGCTCTAGGAATACGCATTCACAAAGGACTGTGTCAGGACATGACTCAGTCCTTCGTTGTCTCGAGGGTGTCAAAAGAAGGTGAAGTTCTCCCAAAAGGAGTGTGCATATATTCATAAGGTCGGGGTATAAGGTCAACATAAGTCAAGTTTTTGTGTACTGCTGCGCGGCGTGTCTTATGGGCTGGATAGGAGGACTGTATGAAAATTGCCATTATCTATTATTCTCACACGGGCAATACTAAGGGAATTGCTGATCTTCTCTATGATTATTTTTCCGAAGACAATGAGGTCGATATATTCCCCATTCAAAATTTCAAAGGGCAGCTCGCCCCCTATGAACTTATATTGCTTGGGTGCCCTGCACTTGGAGATGAGGGCATAGACGCTGTATTTCTAGAGCCTTTTATTGAAGCAGTTCCACTGGTAGGCAAGCCCGTCGCACTCTTTGGCTCCTATGGGTGGGGCAATGGCGAGTGGATGCTAGATTGGGCCAAGAAACTTAAAAGTGTGAAAAAAGCCAGAGTTTTTTCAGAGTATTTGATGATTAAAGGGGCAGTACAAGAGGAGAAACTGGACTATGTATATGCTTACATTGATAGTTTAGTGCGGTGGATGAACAGAGAGATCTAAAAAACACTGTTCGACGCCACATCAAAAACACACATCTGGAGACTATAGTGAAAGTATGCTAAAGGATGAATAGTCCATATGCAAAAATTCACGAGGAGGCAATAAGATGAATAAGAAATTAGTTTTAGCGTTAGCGTTGGTCTTGGTATTAGCAACAATGGTATTCGTAAGTGCAGATGTAGTTAAAGGAACAGTTGTGGGCGATGCTGATAGAATTCAGTTTATGAAAGACAGATCAATAGAACAGACTGCAGCTATCGCGCAGATGCTTAAAGACGGAAAAATCACAGCAGATCAAGCGAAAGTATGGACTGAACATTTCACTGAAATGCTGAAGTTCCACGAGGACAACGGATTTTTAAACTGTGGAATGGGCAATGGCGGGGGCAGAGTCATGGGCTTTGGTCAAAGAGGCGGTCGCGGCATGATGAACGGCTTTGGTACTCCTCCTGTACTCCCAGCAACAAAATAAGCATTATTTCAAATCGCCAGCCGCCAACATACCAGTAGGATGGCTGGTTTTTTACATAAAGCATAAAAGGGAGTGTGGGCATGTACAGTGACTTTAGTATTCTCATCATCGAAGACGAAAAAAAAATAGCGGAGATGGTCAAACTTTATTTGGAGCTGGATCATTTTAAAGTGCTTATGGCTCACGATGGATTAAGGGGACAAAACATGGCTGAAACCGAAAAAGTGGATTTGATTATTCTCGATCTCAATTTGCCCATTATTTCGGGAGAGGCTGTTTTAAAGAAGTTGCGCACCGTCTCGGATGTTCCTGTACTAC
>JBBRGL010000043.1:0-12640 GCA_038240675.1 Peptostreptococcales bacterium | reverse complement strand
AGGCCTCTTACACCTGTGTGAGGCGGGTCTTGAAATTTTGGAAGTGACACCCATTGGGACGGCCCTTGGCAAAATTATCATCGCCAACGTCAAACATGAGGGTTACGTCCAAATTGCTGGGCCATCATCAAACGATGACATTCGAACCGTCGCAGAAAAAATGATTTGTTTTGGCGCAGACAGAGTCCTCGTGGACGGTGCACTTGATAGGAGCACTTCTGCTTCTCCAGCTATATGTGACTGTGCTATATTGGCCACAGGGGCAGTGCTTAACCGCGATATGAAACGGGTGATCCTAGAGACTGGACACCGGATTGAACTTTTTAGGTTGCCTGTAATTCCCGAACGCTCACTGCTAGACCTTGTCGAACCTCTAGTACACAAGGTGCAAGTTGCCACCATCCAAAAAAGTGACGCTGAGTATGTCCTAAGCCCTGTGGCTGTAAAGACGGCTCTCGGTACAGGACGGCAGATCGGAGACCTGATTACTGAGGAGACTACCCACATTTTAGTTGCGGGATCCTTGGTATTTGCAACCCTAAGAGATGCATACGGACAGATGAAGCACCCGGAAAGAGTCACATGGATTGTACAAGATGCCACAAAGCTTTTTATCGATGATAAAGAATGGTTGCAGATTAAAAGGTGGGGTGTTGAAATCCAAGTGATTCGACCCTTAAAACTCATTGCCCTTACGGTCAATCCCTATGCACCAAGTGGCTATTTTTTCAATCCAGAGCATTTTCTGAAGGAGATGAGCCAAGGGATTAAAGGGCTTCCCGTTGTAGATGTCGTTTATGGAGGCTGGCAATGCAGTACTTAGAAAATAGCGAAGAAAAAATGAATGTCACTGAGCTTTTGTCACTAATCAAGGTGATAACGCCCTATGGGAAGGTTCTGAAGAAACAGCTGAAACCTTACTCGCCAGGGCAGGAAGCGGTGCTTGAAGCCTCGTATTCCGTGCTTGATCTTTTTGTTGAGGCCCTAAAAAAAGATTCTAAATGCTTTCACAAAAGCCGTGAAATCATGAAAGAAGTCAAACCGCTCTACGATACCCTAGACCGCCTCAACCATAAGAATAGCTTAACAGATATAGATTTCTTTGAGCTTAAGCATCTTGGATTCTGTATTCTAAAGCTCAATCAATCGCTTGCCCAAACACCTATTATACTCCCTGATCACTTACACCTTAAGCGGTTGAAACGCGTTGAAGAAATACTGGATCCCGAAGGCACAAAGCTCACGAGCTTTTATCTCTATGATAGCTATTCAGAGGCGCTCAAAGCTTACCGAGACGCGCATCGCTATGCGGAATCCGAACTGAGGGCATACAGGAAACGACAAAGAGAACACTTGGAAGCGAGTCTTCAAGTCCGCTTCCGTCCAAATGGGGAACTGACAGTACTCAAACAAGATAAAGCGCAAATGCTCCTTCTTGAAAATGAATTGGCCCTCACTTACAGTGCAGAAAACTATATGAGTGTTACCTTTAAAATAAAGGAAGACGAACAGACAGATGAAGCGCTAATTCAAATAGAAGCCATGAAAAAAGCCATTGAGGAAGAAGAAAAACACGTCAGAGAAGAATTAACCCATGCACTGTTTAGAGAGTTTGGGGACATTGATAAAAGCCTTCAAATTATTGGAGAACTCGATTTGTGGATTGCCAAAGCACTTTTGGCAACCGGGATTCAAGGAACGAGGCCCGAACTTTCGCAGGACTTTTCCATCGATATTGAAGAGGGGCGTCACATTAAAGTGGAGAGCTTGCTCAGAAAAGAAGGAAGGCGCTATACGCCCATTTCGATTCAGCTGCGTCCAGGGGTCACGCTGATCACCGGCGCCAATATGGGTGGCAAAACCGTGAGCCTTAAGCTTGTGGGTCTACTCATGACCTTGATGCACTATGGACTTTATGTTCCTGCTGTGAGCATGAAAGCGCCGCTGCTCGATTTTATGTATCTGTCTGTTGGCGACATGCAAAGTCTTGATCAAGGACTCAGCACCTTTGGCTCTGAAATTTTTGAGCTATCCCATATACTCCCGAGGGCAAATGGGAGAGGACTCATTCTTATCGATGAGCTGGCAAGAGGCACGAATCCAGAAGAGGGGAATGCGCTCTCCTCAGCAGTACTACGCTATCTCAATCAGCAGGCAGCATTTACGGTGGTCACCACACATTTTGATGGAGTCAAAGCAGAGGAAAACATCAAACATTATCAAGTCAAGGGACTGTCACATGAGGCACTCAAGCTCGAACAGATCAGTCAACCAAAGCTTGAGACCATTATGGATATTTTAAATCAGCGGATGGACTATCGATTGATCGAGGTCACACCCGGTCAAGAAATTCCAAGAGATGCACTTTTTATAGCGCGGCTTATGGGCATAAATCCTGATATTATAGAGGATGCCCATGATAAAATAAACCACTAAAACCAATCAAAGGAGGATCCACCTTGAGTAAGTTAGGTCTGAATCAAGAGCATATCGATGCAGCAAGACAATCGGCGCGCAATATTGCCTTCGATTTGCAGGATTTTATTGAAAAACATACAACGGTCACCGTCGAGAGGACTGTTGCAAGACTTTTGGGAATCGACGGCATAGATGAGACGGAGACGCCCCTTCCAAATGTGGTCGTCGAACACATCAAAAGAGCAAATGGCTTGTCCCAGGGCTTAGCATTCTGGATTGGCAATGCCATGGCCTTCACCCACAAAACGCCTCAAGAAATTGCTGAGGCCGTCGCAAAGGGCGAGCTTAAATTAACTGAGCTGCCTATACAATCCGCAGAAACCATTGCAGAAAAAGTCAACGGCATTGCAGTGGCTATGGTTGACCGTATCAAAGGCAATAGGACGGACAGAGAGAACTTTATCAAAAGCCTTGGAGAAGGTCCAAAGCCCTACATCTACGTCATCGTGGCCACAGGCAATATCTATGAGGATGTTCTTCAAGCGCAGGCTGCAGGCAGACAAGGTGCGGACATTATCGCCGTCATTAGAACCACTGGCCAAAGCCTCCTCGACTATGTGCCTTACGGCCCGACAACTGAAGGTTTTGGGGGCACTTATGCCACTCAGGAAAACTTCAGAATTATGCGTAAAGCCCTCGATGAAATAGGCCAAGAAGTGGGTCGTTATATTCGCCTCTGCAATTATTGTTCAGGTTTGTGTATGCCTGAAATCGCTGCAATGGGTGCTATTGAAAGACTCGATGTCATGCTCAACGACGCTCTTTACGGCATTCTTTTTAGAGATATCAATATGCAGCGCACCCTTGTAGATCAGTATTTTTCAAGAATTATCAACGGATTTGCAGGCGTCATCATCAATACAGGCGAAGACAACTACTTGACCACGGCTGACGCAGTTGAAGAAGCCCATACAGTATTGGCTTCTCAGTTCATGAATGAGCAGTTTGCACTTCTCGCAGGACTTCCTGAGGAGCAGATGGGACTTGGACACGCCTTTGAAATGAATCCAAATCTAGAAAACGGCTTCCTTCTTGAATTGTCACAAGCCCAAATGGCGCGTGAAATCTTCCCTAAAGCGCCACTTAAATATATGCCACCTACAAAGTACATGACAGGGGATATTTTTAAGGGACACATTCAAGATACCCTTTTCAATGCAGTTTCCATAATGACCAATCAAGGCATTCAGCTTCTTGGCATGCCGACCGAAGCCATTCATACGCCGCTCCTTCAGGATAGAGCCCTGGCTATAGACAACGTCAATTACGTTTTCAACACCATGAGAGACATAAGCTCTGAGATTGAATTCAAAACAGACGGCATCATTCAGACAAGAGCTCAAAAAGTTTTAAGAGAAGCGAAAGACATGTTGGCTTCCATTGAAAAAGAAGGTCTTATGAACACCATCGAACAAGGAAAATTTGCTGAAATCAAGCGGTTGAGAACGGGTGGAAAAGGTCTTGACGGGGTTTCAGTCAAAGCGCCTGAATACTTCAATCCCTTTATTCCGCTCATGCTTGGAGGTGCAAAATAATGTCACAATCTATCGATCTCACTCAAATAAAGCCTTACGGCGATACCCTTAACGACGGAATGATGCAGTTTAGTTTTACGCTTCCCATCCCTCACGGAGACGAAGCCATTGAAGCTGCCAAGCAGTTGCTTCTCAAAATGGGCATCGACGAGCCAGGTATCGTTCACGCGAGAGACTTAGGGGTAGGCTACACCTTCTTCGTCTGTTACGGCAAATGCCAGCACACCGTTGACTTTACAACCATCGAAGTCCCAAAAGTTTCGGGGGATGTTATGGACAAATACGGCGTTGAAGATTATATCAAAGAAAACATCAAGCGAGACGTGGTCATCGTCGGCGCATGTACAGGAACAGATGCACACACAGTTGGGATCGACGCCATATTCAACATGAAGGGCTTCGATGGCCACTATGGTCTCGAGCGTTACAAAGGCATTGTGGCCTATAACATGGGCTCACAAGTCCCTAACGAAGAACTCATCGCCAAAGCCATCGAGCTGAATGCAGATGCAGTCCTTGTTTCACAGGTCGTCACACAAAAGGATATCCACATCAAGAACTTGACCAACTTTGTAGAGCTCTGTGAAGCAGAAGGAATCCGCGGCAAAATGATCGTCGCCTGCGGTGGCCCAAGAATCAATCACGAACTTGCAAAAGAGCTTGGCTTTGATGCCGGCTTTGGATCAGGAAGCTTCGCAGAAAATGTTGCGTCTTTTATCGTGACACAAATTGTAGACAAGCAAAGAGTTTAAACCTAAAACAAACACAAAAAAACAGATGCGGGAAATAGCATCTGTTTTTTTGTGTTTGTTTTGTTTGTTTTCAGCGGTGGGGGAGCAAGAAGTTAGGGGCGTGTGCCAATGCTTTGTATAACATAGACGACAAAGAAATTTGCAGTTTTTCATCGGCCTCCTATTTAAGCCATTGAATGATTGAATAAGATAGCACTGACGTTGCTGCGGTGACGAAGCTTCCCCAAATTAAATCGATGATTGTGATTGTAAGTGGCCAATCGCGAATTGTGGCAAGGTTCGTTAAGTCATAGGTTGCATAGGTCACAAGTCCGAAAAAGAGGCCGGAGTAGAGCGCTGTGCGCCAACTTCCTGTTGCAAGGGCAGGGCTAATGACAAAGAAGAGCATTCCTGCGCAAAACAAGAGATAAAAAATAAGTGCAGCGACGAGATTTGGATTTTTTGCCATAAGATAACCTAAGTATTTGCTATAGAGATTTTTGGCGATGAATAAGAGCCAAATTGAATCGATGGCCAGGAATACCACCACTGTGATGCCATATTGTTTAAGCATATCAAAATTCATGAAATTACCTCCCTTTGTTTAGTGGAAACCACGGAATAAAAATAGAAGTGCGTTCTGCATAAGCTTTGAATTCGGGTCGCTTTGACATAGATTTTTCGAGTAGGGGCACGCCTGAGACGTAGACCAACAGGTATGTGATCGTCACTGGGCTTAGAACTGCAAGCCACGAGCTTCCACCGCTGAGGGCGATGATGCCAATGCCCCACCACATGGTTGCCTCTCCGAAGTAATTTGGATGTCGTGTATACGCCCAAAGTCCCTCTGTCATAAGCTTACCCTTGTTGAGTGGATTTGAAATAAATTGTTTGAGTTGATAATCCCCCATGGCCTCAAAATAAAAACCTATGGACCAGATTGCTATGCCAAGACCTATCCCAATCCAATGAAGTGATCCTTTGGATGTAAAGAGGGTTATTATGGGAAGGCTGATGATGAACATAAAAAAACCTTGAAGCATAAAGACTTGTAAAAAAGCCCTTGGGACAACCCACTTTCCCCACTCTTCACGCCACTTGGCATACCTAAAATCCTCAGGTTTGCCTAAGTTGCGTTTAAGGATGTGGTAAAAAAGCCGTACGCCCCATAAAGTTGTCAGGACAGTGATGATCAGGATGGCGGGTGACGCATTGCCTTTAAGGATTACAAGAGCCCATGCCACTAAGACAAAACCGATTCCCCAGCCCATGTCGACAATGGAATTGTTCTTGATGACCTGGGCGACAATGAATAAAGCAAAAAAATAGACAAATATCAAGAGTATGGATTCAATCATAGAAACCTCCTATTTTTCGGTGATGGATACAGCTACGGTGCCTATGCCTGAATGGATGGCGGTTATTGACGATATTTCAGTGACGAATTCAGGTGCTCGACCTATTTGTTCGGTCAGAATGGTTTGGTAATACTGTGCCAAAGTTGGATTCCCTGCATGTACGATGCTATAGGCCTCAATGCCTTTGGTATTCTGGATACTTTTGATGAGTTTTAGGATTTTAGCCGTCATTTGAGTTTTGCTAAAGCCCACCCCAAAGGCGCTTCCTTTTCCCTCTGGGCCAACGGTCATAATGGGCCTTGCACCGAGGAGCATGGCCAGTTTACCAAGGGTACGCGGCACTCTGCCACTTTTGATGGCGTACTGAATCGTGTCTAAACAGACATATATTTTTGTTTTGGGAATAGCGGTTGACAAAGCCTGTGTAATTTCGTCAAAAGTTGCGCCCTGTGCATTCAGTTGAGCGGCTTTCCAAACCAATAGCCCCTGGGCTCCAGAATTGGTCAAACTGTCCACGACTGTAATCCGCTCACCTGAGGGATCCAGTTGTGACGCTGCTTTCAAAATAGCATAATGGGTGGCGCTTAATTGGCTGGATACCGTAATCACAAGGATTTTGCCATAATGCTCCAAGAGAAACTGGAGTTTTTCTTCAATGCGACCAAGGGCGGGTAGGGAGCTTTGAGGGTAAACCCTATGGGTTTTCATAGCCTCAAAGACGTTTTCAAGGCTGATGGTCTGTTTGTCCAAATAGTCCACGTCGTCCACGAGTATAGACAAGGGCAAGGTGTGAATCTGGTATTCCAGTTTAAGGGCATCAGGGAGATCTGCAATTGAATCTGTCAACACGGCGATTTCGCTATTCTTATGGGATCTCACCAGCTTTTGAAGGGCCATATCATCGACCTTTTGCTCAGCGATGACGCCAAAATCTTTGACTTTATGGAACAATGCGTCTGGATGATCCGTATGAATATGAATTCTCAGAATATCTCCAATCCTTGTCACCATGAGAGAATCCCCGAGAGATTTTAAAAGGGGCTTAAGGGCTTGAGGGGAAATCAGAGCACCCTCTATAAGTGCTTCAGTGCAGTATCTGAAGCGCGTGTCCTCCTCCTCGATGTCAGGTAAACTCGGGAACTCAAGGGTTTTGAGTTCTGCTGTGACACCGCCTTTCATAAAGGTGTTGATGCCTTTTAAGAACCCGACGAAACAAGCTGCGCCAGCATCGACTACCTTGTTTTTCCTCAAAACCTCCATCATGCTGGTGGTTTTCTCCAGAGATTTTTCGGCAAAGCCATAGGCATCTTCAAAGAGCGCATTGAACGAGTCATACCGCGTTGCGTGGGTAGCCAGGAAATCTGCCCAATCCCGTATGACGGTGATCATGGTGCCTTCAATGGGCTTTTCCACGGATTGATAGGTATAAATAACGGCGTCCTTAGCCATTTTGGCGAAGTCTGTCATGTTCACTATATCGAGTCCTGAGCACTCGGTGGCAAGTCCGTTGAAATAAGAGACGAAAATCATGCCAGAATTTCCTCTAGCATGGGCAAGGCCACTGCGTGAAATGCTTTTTGCAGCCTCGGAAAAGGAATTTGAAGACACTGATTTTTCTGACATAGCCTTTAAGGTTGTTGTAAAATTTGTGCCTGTATCCCCATCCGCTACGGGAAATACATTGATGGCATTGATGTAGGTTTTATGCTTCAACACTTCTTGATGGCCAAAATACATCCACTGTTTCAAGATGTGTCCATCTAGTTCTTTAATTTCCATACAAACACCTCATGCGCAGTGATTTTGTTATGAATTCAATTCTGTCTTCAATACCGGTTTAAGTGCTAATGATATTATACCCTTCATTAAACCAAGCAAACAAGTATATTTGACGATTAAGGGCAAATTAGTGTTGTCAGGCGGAGGGGGGCTTCGTCAGTTGTAAAGGCCCGGACTCTGGTGGTATGATGAAAGAAGAACATCTAGGGTAAGGAGGAATGAAAGTGGCGGTTAGTAAAGTCATCGAACTCAATTTGGAAAATGGGAATCCTACTGTAGAGACGGCAATCACGACTCTCAAGAATGCTTTGTCTACTTACAAGCGTCAAGGGTACAAAGCGGCAATTATCATTCATGGCTATGGCTCTTCGGGTGTAGGTGGTGCTATCAAGCCAGCTGTACGCAAGATTCTCGGCGAGACCAGTTTAAGTGGCCTTGTTCGAAGTGTTGCTTATGGAGAACAGTGGTCTTTTAAAAAAAAGGAGATACTCACTCTCTGCCCAGCCCTTTCTGACTACGAAAGGCGGCTGTCGGGGAACGCGGGTGTCACTGTGGTTATTTTGAAGGCTTAAGGTTTGCATCAAAAGACCAATGGCGTACTTTTGCACACGTCATCCTTTTAGGGTACAATGAAAGGAGGTCATTCTTTTCAAAAGAGAGGGGGATGGCAGTCTATGAAGCAGTACTTATGCGTATATGAAGCAGGAGGCAATGAATGAATTATCACAAAAAAGTGCTTACCGCCTATTTTTTAGAGCAGGGTTTCGCTTTGGATCTTGAAACAATCGAAGGGAAGTCTCTTGACGATCATGCTGAAAGGCAAGGCATTCAGTTATTTGAGGCTTACAGGAAAAATCATTACAAAGCACTTTTTAATTTTGGATTTGTGGAGCGGAGCCCAAAATGGTCCTCTTCAGTGCTTTTTTTGCATGATCTATCGGCTCGCTTTATTTTGAGGTTGTCCCATCAAGGAGAGTCCAAGTGGTTGAGGAAGGGGGTTATTCTGAACCCCACAGCTGATGATATCCGGTTTTTGCTCGACAACGTGCCCTTTGTCGTCGGCCTCAAATACATCGACGCCCAGTGGATTGAAGAGGTCTTTCGCAATTTGTCCCTGTCTTTTCAGACGGAATTTAAAGCCTATAATGGTGGTGTTTCTGAATTTTTAACGGCCAAAAATCCCAAGATACTTACTATAGGGCGCATTTTTTTCCATTTAGTCGAGAACAAATCAGAGGACTTTCCCTTTGCTTTTTTGGCGACGTATAGCTCTGACAGTGAAAACGAAAAAAAATCTACGCATATGCCATTAAAAAATGCACTCCTTGAGTATAAAGATCAGCAAGAAGCGCTTTTAAAACTTTTGTCTACAGTCAGTCTAACGGCTCAAAAAAGCAATTTCATTTCCAATTTGGTGGAAACGGGCGAACTGTTTAGTCCTCTTAAATTGACCAGTCGAGAGGCTTATACATTTTTGACAGAAATCCCCCTCTATGAGTCCTGTGGCATTTTGTGCCGCATCCCAGACTGGTGGAAGAAAAAGTCTCATTCTTTTAAACTCGCCATCAAAGTGGGGGATAAAGAGCCTTCTCGCGTGGGTATGGATGCCCTTCTTGCCTTTGACCCCGCACTTTATTTTGGCGACGACGCTATAACCGAAGAAGAAATGCGAGCACTGATGGCTCAAACTGCAGGTCTTTCTCTGATTAAAGGCAAATGGGTCGAAGTGGATCCGGAAAAACTTCAAAAAACGCTGGATGCATACCTAAAAGCGAAAAATCTAAAGGTGTACGGCGAATATACCATCGCTGAAGCCATGCGTCTTCAGCTCAACGCTGACCAGATCTTTGGCGAATTGGATGAGGATATTTCGGTTGAAATTACCCACGGGAAATGGCTAAAAGAAGTCACCGAAAAGCTATTAAATCCTATAGCCCTTGAAAATGTTACACTTGGACAAAACTTTAGTGCGACCCTGAGAGCCTATCAGCAAAAGGGTCTGGACTGGCTCAATTATATGCGTGATCTAGGATTTGGCGCTTGTCTTGCAGATGACATGGGCCTTGGGAAAACAGTGCAGGTTATTGCCCTTCTTGAACATCTCAGAGGGTCTGGACAGGGCAAAAATTTATTGGTGATTCCAGCGTCCCTTATGGGAAATTGGCAAAAGGAAATCGATAAATTTGCCCCGAAACTCCGGTATTGCTTAATTTATAGCGCCAAGGATAAGTTTGTCCTTCAAGAAGAGGATGGCATTGATCTCTATATCACCACTTATGGATTGGCAGTGAGGCTAGAAGCCCTTAAGACGATGGAATGGGATTTGGTTATTTTGGATGAGGCACAAGCCATTAAAAATCCTGGAACTAAGCAAACCAAAGCCGTAAAACTGCTGAAAGCAAGATCGAGGATAGCCCTTACGGGGACACCTATAGAAAATGGGCTCTCTGATCTGTGGTCCTTATTTGATTTTCTCAATGGGGGCTTACTGGGTTCGGCAAAGGAATTTACCACTTTTACAAAACGCCTTAAAGAAGGGCATGAAGACTATTCTAAATTAAGATCAGTCATCAATCCGTTTATCCTACGTCGCCTCAAAACAGACAAAACCGTCATCGACGACCTACCAGAAAAAATAGAGATGAAAGCGTATACAACCCTGAGCAAAAAGCAGGTCGTACTGTACAATGCTCTAGTGAAAGAACTGGCGCAGAAACTTGAAACGACTGAGGGCATTCAAAGAAAAGGCCTTGTCCTCGCGTCCATTATGAAATTCAAGCAAATATGCAACCATCCAGATCAGTACTTGGGTCAAGAAGCTTTTCATCATGAGCATAGCGGCAAGTTTGAACGGCTCTATGACATTTGCGAAACTATTTATCAAAAGAGGGAAAAAGTCATCGTCTTTACACAGTTCAAGACTATGACTCAGCCCCTTGCAGACTTTTTGGAGACGATTTTTAACCACAAGGGTTTGATTCTCCATGGTGAGACCCCCGTAAAAAGTCGGTCGGCTTTAGTGGATCAGTTTTGCGGGGAAGAGTATGTCCCTTTTATGGTGCTGTCTTTAAAAGCGGGCGGCGTCGGACTGAACCTGACCGCTGCCAATCATGTGATCCACTTTGACAGGTGGTGGAATCCAGCCGTTGAAAATCAAGCGACAGACAGAGCCTTTCGCATCGGTCAACAAAAAAATGTCATGGTACACAAGCTGATTACAACAGGGACCATTGAAGAAAAAATTGATTTGATGATCGAAGAAAAAAGCAAGCTTGCGGGAGATATGATTGCTGCTTCTGGCGAAAATTGGATTACAGAGCTTGACAATAAAGCGCTTATGGAACTCTTTAAACTGGTCAAAGGGGGCGAAAACTGATGGCGCGGCGCGGCGATTTTCCGGAATATGTACCAGTGGCGAAGAAAAAACAAGCGTCTCAAAAGCAAATTGAAACTTTGAAAAAGAAGCATGTGGACCTTGACCCTGTTGTTATAGAGGGCAGAACCATAGCGCACTCTTGGTGGGGAAAGGCGTGGAACACGAATCTCGAGCAGTATGCGGATTACTCAAATCGCATCGCAAGGGGGCGCAGTTACGTGCGAAGTGGTGCCGTTATCGACCTGAAAATTGAGACCGGCGTGGTGAAAGCCCTGGTTCAGGGCAGCGAAAGAAAGCCCTATACCGTGGAAATTGTCATTGCGCCCCTCTCTCAGAAAATATGGGAAAGTATTTTAGACGTATCGGAGCATCAAATAGGCAGCTTGGCTGAGCTTGTAGAGGGCCGATTTCCGAAGGATTTCGAGAGTCTCTTTCAGTCAAATACCAGCGGACTTTTCCCAGCCACCAAGGAAATAACTTTCAACTGCACCTGCTACGACTGGGCAAGTATGTGTAAGCATGTGACCGCGGTGCTCTACGGCATTGGGGCTCGGCTTGATGATGATCCTACCCTGTTTTTCAAGTTGCGCGCCATAGATTTTGAGGTATTGCTGCAAAAAACCATCGAAGAAAAAATGCAGTCCATGCTGAATAATGCGGACAAAAAAAGTGATCGAGTCATTGAGGATGAAGCTGTTTTCGATTTGTTTGGACTTTGATGCAGTCCTTTAGCCCCCCCCTTGACAGGGGTAAAGAAGTTGGATATAATCATCTTAGAAACAAACCCCCTCCCCACGGGGGTATACTAGGAGGCATTTCATGTCAAAAAAAGTATTGATTATCGGAGGCGTCGCTGGAGGCGCAAGTGCAGCAGCACGTCTAAGGCGCCTTGACGAAAGTATAGAGATTATTCTGTTTGAAAGAGGCGAATACATTTCATTTGCAAATTGCGGTCTCCCTTATTATATAGGTGAGACGATTACAGAGCGGGATATGCTTCTGGTGCAGACGCCCAAAGCGATGAAGGATCGATTCAACATCGATGTACGGGTTTTTAGCGAAGTTACCCTCATCAGCAAAGAGTCGAAGACCGTAACGGTGCGTAGAGTGACTACGGGAGAAGTGTATGAGGAGTCTTACGACGAACTGATTATTTCGACGGGCTCTACACCTCTGAAGCCGCCCATTCCAGGCATTGAGGCGACAAACATTTATTCCCTGTGGACTATTCCAGATACGGATGTGATCAAGGCCCATGTGGACAACAAAAAACCCAAAACGGCTGCGATCATTGGAGGCGGCTTCATTGGGATTGAAATGGTCGAAAACCTTGTGGAACGAGGTATAGAGGTCTATTTGGTCGAAAAGATGGATCAGGTCATG
>JBBRGL010000042.1:0-12805 GCA_038240675.1 Peptostreptococcales bacterium | reverse complement strand
GCTTTGCCACATGGTGAAACAGGGCTGCCAACCTGATTGTGAGTTCTGCCGGCACTGAATCGAGGACATCCAAAACATGGTGAAAAACGTCGGCATAATGATGTGGGGTTAATTGATCAAAACCTACCATAGACCTTAGCTCCGGAATAAAGAAATCCATTATGTGGGTCTGTTCTAGAAGCTTTAGGCCAATTGAAGGCCGTGGAGACAAGAGAATTTTGTCAAACTCAGCTCTAAACCTTTCAACGGCAATTTTGCTGAAATCCAATTGGTCCGCATTTATATAGACGGTGTTGTAGTCTTCCTGATAAATCTCAAAGCCATACACCGCACAAAAGCGTATGCCTCTGATGAGCCTTAATTTGTCCTCCAAAACGCGTTCAGTGGGATTTCCGACAAATCGAATACACTTATTGCGAAGATCTTCTTCGCCGTTAAAGCAATCCAGCACCTGACCTGAATCATCTATTGCTAGAGCATTGATGGTAAAATCCCTTCTTTTCAAGTCTTCTTCTATAGAATTCGAAAAACTGACTGTCTTTGGCCTTCGCCCGTCACTGTCATGGTCCTTTCGAAAAGTCGTCAATTCATAGGCATTGCCTTCTAAGACAACAGTCACCGTTCCGTATTCTATGCCTGTAGGAATGACCTTTTCAAAAAACGCAAATACTTCTTGAGGTTTTGCACTGATTGCAAAATCATAATCTTGAGGTGTTATCCTCAAAAGAAGATCTCGGACTGCTCCACCGACTAAATAAGCCTTTTGATGATTGCGTGAAAACACTTCAAACACCGTCTGCACACCATTTGGCAAGTCACTCATATTGATTATTTGAAATCACCTCTTTTCTCACACGGTTAAATCATACTGAAGTACCTATAGTCAAAAGCCCAGAGAATTCATCACTGAATACTCTGGGCTTTAAATGGATGTGTTGGCCATTCTCATGAATGGTACTGCTATTTGAGGAGTTCTCTCACAACATCTGAAAGTGTTTTGCCATCCGCTTGACCCTTCGATGCATCCTTTGCACTTGCCACAACTCTACCCATATCCTTAATGCCAGTAGCACCAGTGGTTTGAATAATGTTTTGAACAAGGACAACAATTTCATCCCGAGTCAGTTGTTTAGGCATATACGCCATCAGAACATCGATTTCTGCATTGGCTTCATCGACTAAATCCTGTCGATTCCCTCTAGCAAACTCTTCAATCGCAGCTCTTTTTTGTTTGATTTGCTTTGCCATAATATCGATAATCGCCGCATCATCTAACTCAATCCGTTGATCAATCTCAATTTGTTTGACTGCAGCTCTCAACATTGTAATAGTGGATTTTCTCAATTCTTGCTTTTCTTTCATTGCAGTTTTTAAATCCTGCATGAATACATCTTTTAGACTCATCAAATCACCTATTATTTAAAGCTTTTTTTCTTACGACGAGCAGCTTCAGACTTCTTCTTTCTACGAACGCTTGGCTTCTCATAATGTTCTCTTTTGCGAATCTCAGCCATAACGCCCGCCTTAGCAGTTTCTCTCTTAAATCTCTTAAGAGCGCTATCTATGGATTCGTTTTCGCCAATACGAATTCCTGACATCTACACTACCTCCCTCCGCACTCTGCCTACAGCTTGAGCCATAATCACAGAGCAATACAAGTACTTTGTTATTATACACGATACAAATTTATAATGCAAGAATGAATCTAAATCGTTTAAAAATAAATTTCACACGATTTTTACGTATTTTAGATTTTTTCAATAACTTGTTAAAATGTGACGGATCGGGTTTTCGACACTTGTAAATGACACAATTTTAATAGAACGCAGTATTAAAGCCGTGCAAGGCTTATTTTTTTGTCAAATTTTTAAATATTAATGTTGTACGGAGTTGTATTGTATGTTATAATGTAGTATGAAACTAAATTATGATAAGAAATCAAAAGATCCCACCTACTTTATACAAAAGGGGTATCGTAACGGCAATAAGACAACCACAAAAAATATTGCTAGAATCGGAAAGCATTCTGAACTGCTAATGATTACAGATGATCCTCTGGCTTATGCCAAAGGACAGGTCGCTAAGTATAATGACGAAGAAAAAAATGGCAAGGTTACTATGGAGGTTAAAATCGATTTTGCCGAAAAAATTAAACTTAGCAGCGACCTTGTTTCTTCTAGTACAAACTTAAACATCGGTTATCTATTTTTGCAGCAGCTTTATCATGAGTTGGAAATTGATTCCTTCTTTAAACGTATTACAAATGATTCAAAGATGACGTTTGACCCAAATACGGTCAATCGTTTCCTTACATTTGCACGAATTCTTTATCCTGATTCCAAGTTGGGAACACACCAACATCTTGGACACTATTTTGAAAAACCTTCTTTTGACTATGTTCATATTCTTCGGACAATGGATCTTTTAGAAGCTCATTATGACGACTATATTGCCTATCTTTTTGAAAAAAGTAAGAATATCGTGAAACGTGATACATCCGTCTGCTATTATGACTGCTCGAATTATTATTTTGAAATTGAATCCCCGGATGATGATTATGTTGATGAGGTTACCGGTGAAATCATTAAAGGTTTTCGCAAATACGGCATGTCCAAGCAACACCAGCCAGCTCCTCTTGTTCAGATGGGACTTTTTATGGATTCAGACGGCATACCACTTTCCATGTGTCTTACTTCAGGTTCCGATAATGAACAGACAACAGCTATTCCATTAGAAAAAAAACTGACTGAAATGTTTAAGGGAAAGAAGTTCATATACTGCGCCGATGCAGGTCTTGGCTCTCTCAACATCAGAAATTTTAATTCTATGGGTGGTAGAGCGTTTATCGTTACACAATCCATCAAGAAACTATCTGGCCCCTTAAAAGAAGCTGTGTTTAACGATACTGATTACCGACTACTTTCCTCTGACAACGAAGTATCTGTAGCAGATATGAAGAGCTTTGACAAAAACGACCTTGCAAACAGGAATATGTATAATGACAAAATATATAAGATTGTAACTGCAGACAAAGCCATGGATCTTGGCCTTTACGAAGAAAAAATCCTCAAAAATGGCAAGACAAAAAAAGTAAAAGCAAAAGCTGTTGTTAAACAGAAAATAATCATTACTTTTTCAAGAAAAATGATGGAATACCAGCGATTTATCAGAAACCGTCAAATAGAAAGAGCTAAAGTCCTGTTGAAAAACATAGATCCCGAGTTATACAAAAAGGGACCTAATGATGTTACTCGGTTTATCAAAAGAACTTCTTCTTCCAAAGCAGGTGATAAAGTTATTGATAATTATGTTCTTAACCAAAATATCATTGATGAAGAAGAAAAATACGATGGCTATTATGCAATAGCCACTAATCTTGATGATCCTGCCAAAGACATTATTGAAATTAGTTCTAAGCGACACAGGATTGAAGACTGCTTCCGGGTTATGAAAACAAACTTTTCAGCCCGCCCAGTCTTTCATCAGAACAAAGAAAGAATCATTGCACATTTTATGATATGTTACACATCTCTTCTGATATATCGATTGCTAGAAAAGAAACTAGACTTGAATCAAACACATTTTTCTGTTGAAAACATTATAGAAACTTTAAAAAACATGGAAGTGGCCAATATTGAAGATATGTGTTATATGTCAACCTACACATGCTCACAAGTCTGCACTGCCTTAAATACTGTATTTGATTTAGAATTAAACAAAAAATATTATCAGCCAAAAGAACTCAACAAAAAAATCAAAAAAATTTTAAGATGAGATTTCCGTACAACATAATCAAATATAAGAAAGAGGTCACAAACAGCTATTTAAAGCCATTTGTAACCTCTTTTTATTTTCCAACTGTCGAAAACGGGAGTATACCATGAAAAAGCCACTCTTTAACAGCTATAATTGGTAAGCGTATCAAAAGAGGATCTTAATAATCCTGCTGGGCCTTCCAGCACCGGAAACGACTTTTTTGCCAACTTGTTCGATATAACCATTTAACTCGAGTTTACTCAGAATACGATTGACACTCCGCACAGAAATACCCAGTTCCTCAGCCAATTCAATTGAAGTAAAGCTATTTTTCTTGCTCTGTTCCATGACACAGTGAAGTTTATAGATAGTGTTTATGCTAATTTCAGCTTTGTCGGCGATTCTTAAATAGGAGGCATCGATGGCATTGATTTCCTCTGTTTTGAGCGTTTTTTCAGATATAATTGGCCCAATATATTTATTGTAAAATACCAAATAGCCCTTATTGCCACCTTCGTTACGGGCTTTAATCATGCCTTGATTCGCATTGTATTTGGCTTCTCTGGCTGTAATGCCATACCCTACACCCATACTGATGGTATTGGCTGTATTCAACGAAACAGACGCTAATATTTTTAAGTCATTGATGTTGTTCGTCTCTATTTCCAATATTTTTTTTGTACTGAACAATAAATAGCCGCGAAACCCAATCTCCACCACAGCGGCCTGAATTTTTTGGGCAAACAAATAGATTTCTTCGGTCACTTTCATTTTATTGAGCATCAGCTGATACTCGTTTTCATTGATCAACGAATATTCATTGGGCATATCGATTTCAATAGAGATCACAACGATTTGTCGGTCTTCCACCACACTGAACTCATGCTTTAATCTAAACTGCTGTATGGCTTGCTTAATGGCTTCGGTGGTGGGTTCAATCATAATACAGGGAATGCCTTTTGAAAAAAGGTGCTCATAGATACTGAGTATACCTGTTATACAAACTGAAACGTGATTGTTAAAATAATTGTTTGCATGAAACTCTTTGAGGATCTCCAGCAAATGACTGTTGAGAATATTGGTCGTAGATACAAAAGCCTTGTAGTCGTTTTTTTTGATGTTGAGTTCTTCATAAATAGTTTCTACTGCTTCTTGGCTATAGGAATCAATACTGATGTTTTGAACGTCGTACTGATAAAGCAGCTTTGCCTCTAAAAATGTTCGGATCAGCTGATCATTTTCTCTTTTGATATAGGACCACGGTTTGATGGAGATCATTTGGTTGTTGACGATTTCATAAGGAATCTTGCCCGTGAATAAAATACCATTCAAATTTTTTTCTTGGACTTTCAGATAATTGATTAAGTTAGTGGTTTGGGAATACTCTTCAAATATAATTTCGACAATTTCAATATCATTGAAGTGTGCATGGATAATGTCCCTAATTCTTGCGATACTCCCTCGATGACCAACAATGCCTAATTTTATTTTCATGTGACCACCCTCTCCATTCAAAATCATCCTTTTATAGCCGATTTGAAAGCAACAAAACCCTCAGCGCACCACCGAATACCTATGATTATAGCACAATTAAGGACAAATTAAAGACAGTATACAGACACAACTGTAAATAGTATGATTAAACCAGTTGAATAATCGTCATAAGTCCGTTTTGTACTTTTGACAGATTGACGGAAAGTCGTTTAAAAATTGAATAACGGAGGATGAGCTTAATGAAGAAATATGTTGCAGAACCCTTTAAAATTAAAATGGTAGAACCTATCAAAATGACGACAAAAGAAGAAAGAATCGAAAAATTGAAAATTGCACATTACAACGTTTTTGCTTTAGCTGCAGATGATTGCTATGTAGACCTTCTCACAGATAGCGGAACTGGGGCTATGAGTCACACACAGTGGGCAGGGATTATGATAGGCGACGAAGCTTACTCAGGCGGTAAAAGTTATTTTAAATTATTAGATGCCGTTAAAGACATCTTCGGCTATAAATATGCACAACCTGTTCACCAAGGGAGAGCAGCTGAAAAAGTATTGTTCCCAACCATTATGAAACCGGGTCAATATTCAATCTCTAACATGCACTTTGATACAACGCGGGCACACGTCGAATTGTCTGGCGCTATTCCCATTGACTGCGTTTGTGAAGCGGCTAAAAACCCAGCGATCTATGACGATTTCAAAGGCAATATGAACGTCGAAAAATTAGAGAAATTAATCCTTGAATATGGCAAAGAAAACGTTGGCGCTATTATTATGACCATCACCAACAACAGCGCCGGTGGACAACCCGTCTCAGTGGCAAACATCAAAGCGACTTCAGAAGTGGCTAAAAAATACGGCATCACTTATGTCATCGACGCCGCCCGCTATGCAGAGAATGCTTACTTCATCAAACAAAGAGAAGCTGGCTATGCAGACAAAAAAATTGCGGATATTGTTAAAGAAGTCTTTTCTTATGCCGACGCCTTTACAATGAGTGCAAAAAAAGATGCCATCGTCAACATCGGCGGTTTGGTGGGCATTAGAGACGACGCTGAAATGTATGAAAACGTGAAAGCAATGACCATCCCTTACGAAGGCTTTGTCACATACGGCGGTCTTGCTGGCAGAGATTTAGAAGCACTTTCTATCGGCTTATATGAGGGCATCGACGACGATTATTTGCAGTATAGAATAGGACAAATGGAATATATAGGCTCACGCCTCAAAGACGCAGGAATCCCTTTCCAATATCCTGTCGGCGGACACGCCATCTTCTTAGATGCAAAAGCATTTTTACCCCACATTCCATACACTGAATTCCCTGGTCAAGCCTTAGCGCTTGAACTCTATCTTGAAGCTGGCATCCGCGCTTGCGATATCGGTTCTTATATGATGGGCAACGATCCTAATGGCGTACAAATTGAATCAGAATTTGAATTCACGCGACTCGCTATCCCAAGACGTGTGTATACGCAGTCTCACCTTGATGTTGTAGTAGATGCGATGATTGCTTTAAAAGACCGCGCGCATGAAATCAAAGGCTATAAAATCACCTGGGAACCAAAAGTGCTTAGACACTTCACCTCACATTTAGAGCCTCTTAAATAAAATCTTAAAAAGGGTCGTATCAAAAATGAAAATTTTTGATACGACCCTTTTTTTATGTCTTCTTCGTCCACTTTAAAACCATTTCATTAAACTGATTGAGGATCACAGGTTTTGATAAATAATCATCCATCCCTGCTTCCAAGCACTTTTCCATGTCCCCTTTTATAGCATAAGCTGTTAAAGCAATGATTGGCGTCCGTGTTCTTTTCAAATATTCATATGCTCTGATTAAACCCGTCGCCACACAACCATTCATAATCGGCATTTGTATATCCATGAGCACTAGATCAAATCGCTTTTGCTTAAAAATTTCAACGGCTTCCTCGCCATTTTTAGCAAGCGTAACTTGCCAGCCTCTCTTTGTTGCAACTTTTTCAATAATCGTTCTACTCACTTCATCATCTTCAGCGATGAGAATATTGATTTGCTTTGGATATTCAGGTTGTTTTTCAGGCAGGTGTTGATTCCTTTTGAGTTCCAACGCATCCTTCTCCAATTCACAGGTAAAGCAGAAGCTACTGCCTTCCCCTACAACTGTTTCGACCCAAATTTCGCCACACATCTTATCGACGAGTCCCTTGCAAATCGAGAGCCCCAACCCACTTCCACCATATAAGCGGGTATTTGAGTTGTCCACTTGACTGAATCTTTTGAAAAGAAGATCTACTTTATCACGCCGAATACCGATGCCTGTGTCCTTTACTGAAATTTCCAATTTAACGGCGTCATTGTTCTGCTCTGTGATATTCTTTATGCATATTTTTATACTGCCTTTTGGTGTGAATTTTATAGCATTTCCGACTAGGTTTGAAATAATTTGTTTCAATCTAAAAGAATCACCAAAAAAGTAAACAGGTATATCTTCTTCAATATCAGCAGTTAAAGACAAACCAGCCTCATCTGCTGAAATTCTAAACAGCGTGATGACGTCATTGACTAATTCTTTAAGATTAAAGTTCTTTTTATTGAGTTCTATTTTGCCAGCTTCTATTCTCGAATGATCTAAAATATCATTTACAAGGACTAAAAGCGAGTTTGCCGATGTGCTGGCTATTTGTGCATATTCAACTTGCTCCTCTGTGAGCTTCGTCGTTTGAAGGAGTTGTAACATTCCCAAAAATCCATTCATTGGCGTTCTTATTTCATGACTCATATTTGAAAGAAACTGGCTTTTGGCAACATTAGCATCCTCCGCCAACTGCTTTGCTGTGGCAAGTTCGCTATTGACTGTCTCAAGATTCTCTAAAGTCGCTCGTAATTCTTCATTCATTGCTTCAAGTTCTTCGCTATTTGCACTGAGTTCATCGTTGATTTTCAGGAGTGCTTTTTTTGATTGAATGCGCTCGGTAATATCCTGAGCCGCTCCCCAAAGAGTCGTAATATTGCCTTTCGAATCCTTTAAAGCCTCTCCTATAACCCACATCCATCCATCTGAACCATCTCGGGTGACCATTTCAAGTTCTAATTCGTAAGGGATTCCAGATGTTCTTGTATTGTCAACAGCTGTCGATAATTCATCCCAACTTTTCGGCGTAAACAGCTTCATATGCTCAGTATAGGGCGGAGGCGGCATGGTTGGATCAAAACCATACATTCTATAAAGCTCTTCGGACCACACGACTTGATTCGTCGCTAGATCAAATCTCCACGTCCCTAAATGAGCTGTTTGCTGTGATGCTAATAAATCGTCAATGCTCTGCTGAAGCTGCATCTCTATCTGCTTACGCAGAGTGATTTCAGTAAATTGCGTTACAAAATACGCCTTTTTTGTGGAATATACATTGATATTAAACCATCGATTTAAAGGCTCTGAAAATTCCTCAATTTCTTTTACACCACCATTTAAGGCAGTGTCACCATAAAAACCAATCCAATCAAATTTGCTTTTTTTGATATCTGGCAACACCTCTGTTATTTTTTTTCCAATAATGTCTATAGCTTTAAGTCCAGTGAGTTTTTCAAAAGCTGCATTGACTTCAACAAACTCATAATCACAAGGTCTCTCATTTTCATCCAGTATTATTTTGTGAAAAGCATATCCCGTTGGAGAATTTTCAACGATTGATTTGTAAAAGTCCATAGTCAACCCCTCAGTTGCGTTCATGTGTTTGGCGTTCATATCGGCACCTCCTGTTTAAGGGACTTCTTGCAACAGATTTATTGGCATACTTTTCAGTCTTCATTACGCCTTACAAAAGTTCTCACCTCTAAACTGTCCATGAGGGCTTCTGATAATTTCAAGGCGTTATGCCGGATATAGCCATGCTTAACCTCAATAAAATTATCGAGAACCATGCGCATGCCACTGTATTTCAAATAATCGAGATCTTCCTGAGTCGGCATAATGAGCTGAGCGCCTTCATGCTTATAACGAAGCTCCACACTTTGATCAACGACGCCCGTATTGATAAAGATCTCATCGACGAGCCCCATGACTGAATGATCCTGTAGTGCCTTGACATGTTCTTTGATGCCCATTCCAGAGGTTTCGCCGGGCTGTGTCATCACATTTTGGATATAGGTTTTTTTGGCCCTGCTTTTTTTGATGGCCTCAACGATGCCATCCGTTAAAAGATTGGGGATTATGGAGGTGTATAAACTCCCTGGGCCTAAAACGATAATATCTGCCTGTTGAATTGCGTGCAGTGCATCCTGGGTTGCTGGCGATTCAGCAGGTTGAATAAAAACCCGTTCAATGGGGCTATTGTAATGCAGTGATGCTTTTCCGATTTTCGATTCCCCTTTAACAATAATGTCATTTTGCAATTTGCCATACAGATGAATATTCATTAATGATACCGGGACCACTCGACCACTGACTGCAAGTATTTCATGGACTCTTTGTACAGCTTCTTCAAAATTGGGCGAAATGCCATCCATGGCTGCAAGCAACAAATTCCCAAAGCATTGCCCCTTGAGTTTGCCCTCAGGGAAGCGGTACTGAAGCAGTTGCTCCATCACAGGCTCTGTATTTGCAAGAGCGATAATGCAGTTCCTGATATCCCCTGGCGGAAGCATTCCAAGATCTTCTCTGAGGACGCCACTACCACCGCCATCGTCTGATACTGTAACGATGGCGGTAATATTGAATGTGAGTTGCTTAAGACCTCTCAATAAAATTGCCAATCCAGAACCGCCACCTATGACAACCACTCTCGGTCCATCTATCATTCTGAATACCCACTTTCTATGTCTCGGTGGGTCAAGGTGCATAACCACCCCTCAGCCCGAAAATAATCAACCAATTTATTCGCCATAGTTACAGATCGATGTTTGCCTCCGGTACACCCAATGGCCACCACCAATTGACTTTTGCCCTCTCTGATATAAAAAGGCAACAGATAGGTGATTAGCTCTTCAATTTTCTGTAAAAAAACACCGGCTTCAGTGAATTTCAGAACATATTCTTGAATTTCAGGATCATTGCCCGTCAAATGCCTTATATTTTCTACATAATACGGATTAGGCAAAAAGCGCACATCAAACATCAGATCTGCATCTTGAGGCATGCCCTTCTTAAACCCAAAAGAAGCAAAACTCAGCGTGAGCGTTCTGGCACGTTTTCCCTCTCTGAAAATATCGGCAATTTCGTTTCGAAGCTGCCAAATAGAGAGTGCAGATGTGTCAATAATGGCATCCGAAAGGGCTCTAATATGCTTTAGTTTTTCTCTTTCAATTTGAATCCCCTCAGAAATGCGCCCGTTGGGCAGGAGAGGATGGGTTCTCTTTGTCTCTTTATACCGTTTAATCAGAGTTGTATCATTGGACTCCAAAAACAATATTCTGTAGTTATACCCTTTCGCCTTCATGCTAAGGAGGCTTTCATCTAAATCATCAAAAAATTGGCGCCCTCTTATATCGACGACGAGGGCAACGGATTGAATCTGCGCCGAATTACTATAGCAGAGTTCAACAAATTTTGGGATGAGTACCGGTGGAATATTGTCCACACAGTAAAAATTCATATCTTCAAAAGCCTTCATAGCGACGCTTTTTCCTGCCCCGGACATGCCGGATATAATGACAAATTCCATGTGAGTCTCCTTAAATCTTGGCGTTAAAAATATCTTTCGCTTCAAGTCCTGCCGTTATAGCACGGTCAATTGACAGTTCAAAACACCCTACTTTACTAGGTTGATGCGCGTCGCTATTGATGATAAATTTGACATTCTCGGACTTTGCCAACAAAATGTCCTTGAGCGTTAAATGACCATGACTGTTATTGATTTCAAGCAAAACATTTTTTCTAAAAGCTGCTCTTGCAAGTTCACGCACATCTATTGGCCCCTTAGCGCCAGGATGAGAAATAAAAAAGAGTGGGTATTTTTCCATGGCGCCAACAAGTGCTTTTGTATTGATCTCTCGTGCACGGTTGAAAAAATAAGGATGAACATTTTTGAGCATATTACAGGCATGCAGTGGAAAATCTTTCCGAAAATGCTTCAGTGTCGAGCCAAAGTGATACCCACAAATCAATATATCAAAATACGGCATAATGGATTCATCAAGGTCCAAATGCCCTTCTAGGCTCAATAAGTTGGCCTCTACGCCAAGCAAAATTTCTATAGCAGGATACTGCGGTTTAAGGGCATCAATTTCACGTCGCATCTCTAAAAACCGTTCTTTTTTGACGCCGAACCCTAAATGGCCATGGCCGTGATCAGTGATGGCAATAACCTTCAAGCCCTTTAAAAGTGCCGCTTTTACATTGTCCTCTATGCTGCCCAACCCATGGCTAAAAGTTGTATGGGTATGATAATCGCCAAGTATTTGCATTGAAGTCCTCTTTCTAAGTTGCTCACTCTACTCTGAAAGTAGGTCAAATAAAACTCTTGAGAATGTGTATCTCCGTTTCTAACCGAACGCCAAATTGATCATAGACTATTTTCTGAACAGTTCGAATGAGCTTAGTCACTTCCTCATAATTAGATTTACCCAAATTTACGATAAAACCACAATGTTTTGTAGAGACTTGTGCATCTCCATGGCGAAGCCCTCTAAGTCCAGCTTCCTCAATAAGCTGTCCAGCGAAAAAACCAACAGGTCTTTTGAAGACGCTTCCTGCACTTGGCAGTTCAAGGGGTTGCTTAGAGGTTCTTTTTTCAGTGAGTTCTTTAAGCTTTTTTTTCATTTCTTCTAGATCGCCTATACTGAGGTTTAATGTCGCTTCAATGACAATATACCCCTTGTCTTGAATACTGCTCCACCTATATCCAAATTCCAGTTCCGAACGTTTTAAAGTCAGCATTTGGCCTGTTTTATCGAGAACCGTCACACTGCTGACAATATGCTGCATTTCGCCTCCATAGGCCCCCGCGTTCATAAACACAGCTCCACCAAGGGTCCCCGGTATCCCACTCGCAAATTCAAGCCCTGTAAGACTTGCGTCTAAAGCCAAATTGGAGAGAGACGACAAAAGACACCCTGCTTCAGCGACGATAAAACCGCCTTCTACCCTTGACTTTTTAAACCCTTCACACAGTTTAACAACAGCCCCCTTTATCCCTACATCAGGGACCAACAAGTTGGACCCATTGCCCATAATCATGTAGGGAACATCTGCTAAAGTAATTTGTTCTAGTAAAGACCGCAGTTCTTCTGGTCCTTTTGGGATCAAAAGCACTTGAGCAGGCCCACCAATTTTAAACGATGTATGCAAACTCATAGGTTCATTGATTTTGACTGTCGCTTCACCATAATCTATTCTTAATTGATCGAAAAATGTGGTCATAAATTTCCTTTCTGATTCAAAACATTCTTGGAGATTGATCCTATCTATTGTTTCTCCCTATTATAACGTGTTTTATTTCACAGCACAATATTGGAGAGGATATACAGTCGAGAAGGGGGGGGGTGAAAAAATTTTTTTTTTTTTTAAAACCCCAAAAGAAAGGCGGGACATTTTAGGGGCCAACCAACCCACCCAACACAAAAAATTT
>JBBRGL010000041.1:0-12835 GCA_038240675.1 Peptostreptococcales bacterium | reverse complement strand
AGCCTGAACTTGAAGAACTTATGCGGGAGAAAAATGTGCCTGAATGGTATATCAACTCTTGCAACAAAATTCAGTATATGTTTCCAAAAGCACATGCCGTAGCCTACGTCATGATGTCGGTGCGTATAGCTTACTGCAAAGTCCATTTCCCACTGGCGTTTTATGCGACCTTCTTCAGTACAAAAGTGACGGACTTTGATGCGGATCTTGTCTGTAAGGGCGCTGCAGTCGTCAAAAAAGCCATTGCAGATATGGAAGCACGCAATGATTTGACTGCAAAAGAGGGTAATGCATTCACCATCTTAGAAGTCGTCAGAGAAATGTATGCGAGGGGTTTCGCTTTCCAAAATGTAGACCTTTACCGTTCAGAGGCCACGCGTTTTTCAATTTTCGAAGGAAAGCTTCTGCCGCCCTTATGCGCACTTCAAGGTGTAGGCGAAAACGCTGCAAGAGCTATTGTTGAAGCAAGAAAAGAAGGCGAGTTCTTATCGAAGGATGATTTGAGAGTGAAATCAAAATCCACTAAGGTTGTCATAGAGGCACTTACGCTCCACGGCGCTCTGAGCCACTTGCCAGATGACAATCAGCTTACATTTCAGTTTGCATAAAGGAAAAGCCTGTGCTATAATAAACTGAATAGAAATTTACAAAGAGTGGGAAGTCCCACTCTTTGTTGTTATGATAAAAGAAATGTAAAGGAGGACATTATGAAAAAAAGAAAAGTTGTTGATATAGTAGATGAACTGATAAAAGACTACATCAAGAAGTCAGAAGAAAAGTTTGAACTGATTGACATTGAATTTGTAAAAGAAGGACCACACCGCTATCTGCGCATTTATATGGACAAAGAAGGCGGTATATCCTTAGATGACTGTTCAGCAATCAGTCATTTTTTAGACGACTCCCTCGATCGTTTAGACCCAGTGGAGGAGAATTACTTTTTAGAAGTTTCGTCACCAGGAATCGAAAGACCTCTCAAAAAAGAAGCAGATTACAGTCGATTTTCTGGTCAATTGGTTGAACTCAAACTCTACTTTCCCTTCGAGGGCCAAAAAATATTTGAGGGTACATTAAAAGGCTTGGTTCAAGGCGAAGTGGTTATTGAAAAAGAAAACAGCACCGAAGTTGTTCGTATACCAATTGATAAGATTGCGTCAGCGAAATTACTATTTAGATTCTGATGGAGGGATCGTTTTGAAAAAGGAAGTCATAGAAAAAAAAGAGTTGTTAGAGGCTCTTGTGCAGTTGGAAAAAGAAAAAGGCATATCGATGGATATGTTGCTTGAGACATTAGAAGCAGCACTCATAACGGCATTTAAAAAGAATTTCGGTTCAAACGCACAAAACGTACGTGTTGATATCAATCACTTGTCTAGCAATATTCGCGTGTACTCTCGAAAAGATGTAGTCCTAGAAGTGACGGATCCATTTTTAGAAATCGCACTCGAAGAAGCAAAATTGATTGATCCAAACTTTGAAGTAGGCGATGTTTATGAAGAAGAAGTAACACCGCGGGACTTTGGTCGGATAGCTGCACAGACAGCTAAACAAGTTGTCGTACAACGTATTCGTGAAGCAGAGCGCACTGTTATCTACGATGAGTATATCAGCAGAGAAAGTGAAATCGTTACAGGACTTGTTCAACGCGTCAACAAAGGGACCATTTATATCAACTTGGGCAAAATTGAAGCAGTTTTACTCCCAAGTGAACAGATTCCTGTTGAAATCTACGATCAAGGCGAACGCATCAAAACATTTATCGTCGAAGTTAAAAAAACATCTAAAGGACCACAAATCGTTGTCTCAAGAACGCATCCGGGTCTTGTAAAGCGCCTCTTTGAATTGGAAGTGCCTGAAATTCACGATGGCATTGTACAAATCAAAGGCATTTCAAGAGAAGCGGGGTCCCGCACTAAACTTGCAGTTTACTCAACCGATCCAAACGTCGATCCTGTAGGGTCATGCGTCGGACAAAAGGGTAATCGCGTTCAGAATATTGTGGATGAGCTTCGCGGCGAAAAAATAGATATAATCGAGTGGTCAGATGACCCTAGAGTCTTTATATCTAACGCATTAAGCCCTTCTGAGGTCATTGATGTCATCGAAAAACCCGAAAAAGATTCAGCAATTGTCATCGTTCCCGATCATCAGTTATCTCTTGCTATTGGCAAGGAAGGTCAAAACGCCAGATTAGCAGCTAAATTGACTGGATGGAAAATCGATATTAAAAGTGATTCTCAATACAGGAAAATTTTAGAGCTACAGGAGTGAGGTGAACCATGAAAGCCAAAAAAATCCCCCTGCGTAAATGCTTAGGGTGTCAGGAGCAGTTTCCTAAGAAGGAATTACTCCGAATTGTACGGACTATAGAAGGCGATGTAACGGTTGATATGACCGGTAAAATCAATGGCAGAGGTGCGTATATCTGTTCGAAACTTGCGTGTTTTAAGCTTGCTGAAAAGAAAAAAGCTTTGCAACGCGCTTTGGAAAGTGAAATTCCGCAAGAAATTATGAGCAAATTAGAGCAGGAAGTCATAAAACATGAAAAGTAAAATTTTAACGCTCATCGGATTTGCTCAAAAGTCAGGAAAAGCCGTTAGTGGCAATGAACTTGTCCAATCGGAAATCAAAAAAGGCAAGGTTGCTATTGTCTTTATTGGATCCGATATCAGCCCCCAATCGAGCAAGAAAGTACTTAATTTGTGCGAAATCCATGAAGTGAAGCTTTATACATTTTTTTCAGTGGAAGAACTGTCATCAGCCATTGGCAAAAGTGACCGAACTGTCGTAGGAATTAGAAGGTCAGAGTTGTCTCAAGCAATAGAAAAGCATATTTCTGATGACAAACTTTCCGAGTGCACATAACGGGAGATAAACTATGAATAAAATTCGAATTTATCAATTAGCAAAGGAGCTTAATTTGTCCAACAAGGAATTGATAGACAAATTAGGTACCATGAATATTGACGCCCACAACCATATGGGCGCCATAGAAGATAAGGATGTGGACCGCATTAGAGAAAACTATAAAAAACCCATTGTTGACGAATCTAAAGAGCACAAAACCATCGTCAATGTACCTATTAAACAAAGTGTCAGACATGTTAGCCACGGTATTAACACCCCTAACATGAAGGAAAAGCCACACGGTGAAGAACACAAAGACGACCAGGTCAAAGAACTTAAAGTGACGGTTTTAGAAGAAGCAAAACGCCCAGCTAAGGCAGCCGCTCCAAAACCTAAGCCTGTTCAAGCTGCTAAGCCTGCGCCAGAAGTTGAGCATGTTCATCATTCCACACGTATTCCTGCAGCTCAAGCTGCTGCCTTAAAACAGGAGGAGAAGAACAGTATGGCACAAGCTCAACACAAAGAGCAAGAAACAACTTCTCATAACAAACCGGCAGAGCAGGCAGAGAAAACGACACCTCCTAAGCAGATAGAACCTATTGCTCAAGAGACAAAAGCAGTCGTTACACCTTCTGTTTCAGCGACTCCAACAGCAACACCAGCTGTACAAAAAGTTGAAGCGGCTACAACAGAAGCAACTGCTAAACCAGTTGTTCATGCTGAGAAGCCCGCTGCTAAAGTTGAGCCTAAAGCAGCACCTGCCGCTGAAAAAGCTGCACCAGATGCGACTCAAACAGCTCAGCCAGCAACTGAACAGCCAGCGGCACCTAAAATCGATTATAGATCGAATACTCAGGGACAAAACCCGAATAAGCCTTATCAGCAAAGAACTTACACACCGCGTGAAGGCCAAACTGGCGCACCGCGTCCTTACACACCTAGAGAAGGTCAAACAGGGGCACCGCGTCCTTATACGCCTCGAGAAGGGCAAACAGGGGCACCGCGTCCTTACACGCCTAGAGAGGGTCAAACGGGCGCACCGCGTCCTTATACGCCAAGAGAAGGTCAAACAGGTGCACCGCGTCCTTATACACCGAGAGAAGGTCAAACGGGCGCACCGCGTCCTTACACACCGAGAGATGGACAATCTCAAGGATCTTATGCCCGTCCTGCTGGCAGTACCCAAAGACCAGATGGCACATATCAACAGCGTCCACCATACCGTCCAGGTGGCCCATCTTCAAGACCACCAGGGTCAGCGCCTTACGGGGACCGAAAACCTGGTTTTCCAAGCGCCGGCGACAAGGACAAGGGTTTTTCAAGTGCCAATAGAGGCAAAAAGCCTGTAGGAGCTGCTAAAGCTGAAGGGGATGTAATCCCATACGCAGATCGCGCTTCGATTTCCGGCCAAAATAAACACGTCAAAACGGTTCATGAAAAGAAAAAAGAAGTTGAAAAAACTGTAGATAAGAGAAAGTCCACCCATGTTGGGCATTCTATGCAGCGTGCAGAAGTGGGTCGAAGCAAGACTTACAAACGCGCAAAAAACAAACAAAACCTCAATAAAGAAGTTGAAGTGGTCGCTGAAGTGTTGGCACCAATCAATAATATTCAAGTGCAGGGTTCTATGACCGTTGGCGCTTTTGCAACAATCATCGAAAGACCTGCCAATGATATTATTCTCAAACTCATGAATTTAGGCATAATGGCCACAATTAACAAAGATTTGGATATTGCAACCCTTGAGATTTTAGCAGCAGATTATGATTTCTTGATTGAAAGTATTGAAGCTGAACAGGATGAAGATATTGAAGCTTTGGATTTTGATGACAATCCAGAAAACTTGGTCAAGCGTCCACCAGTTGTCACTGTTATGGGTCACGTTGACCACGGTAAAACGTCCCTCTTGGATGCGATTCGTAAAACCAAAGTGACAACGGGCGAAGCCGGCGGAATCACACAGCATATTGGTGCGTCAGAAATTCACATCAACGGCGAAAAAATTGTATTTCTCGATACACCGGGTCATGAAGCCTTTACGACTTTAAGAGCGCGCGGTGCAAAAGTTACGGATATTGCAATACTTGTCGTTGCGGCGGACGACGGCGTTATGCCGCAAACAATGGAAGCTATTGACCATGCACGTGCAGCGAAAGTGCCCATAATCATCGCCATCAACAAAATTGACAAATTCAATGCTAACCCTGATCGGGTCAAACAAGAACTTGCTGATTATGGACTTTTGGTAGAGGATTGGGGCGGTGACATTGTCTCTTGCGAGGTTTCTGCTCTCAAAGGACAAGGCATTGACACGTTGCTCGAGATGGTACTCTTAGTTGCCGAGATTCAAGATTTAAAAGCCAATCCAGATCGCGTAGCCAATGGGACAATCATTGAGGCTAAAGTTGAAAAAGGGAGAGGAACTGTTGCGACGGTTATCGTTCAAAACGGAACCCTTAAAATCGGTGATGCTATTGTTGTTGGACCTACTTATGGCAAGATTAAAGCCATGTACAACGACTCAGGCAAAAATACAAAATCAGTCACGCCATCAAGTGCAGTGGAGATTATTGGACTCAATGAAATTCCTAACGCAGGCGATAAGTTTTATGTAGTGGCCAATGATAAAATCGCAAGAACCATTGCGGACAAACGCGCTATTAAATACCGTGAGGATGCAATGATTTCAACGCCAGGACATGTGACTCTTGAAGATTTGTTCAGCCAAATTCAACAAGGCAATATTAAGGATTTGAATATTATTGTTAAAGCGGATGTTCATGGTTCAGTTGAGGCCCTTAAATCTTCGTTGTTGAAATTGACGAATGAAGAAGTACGCGTCAATGTTATACACGCAAGTGTTGGCACCATTACAGAATCTGATATACTGTTGGCTTCTGCGTCGGATGCGATTATCATTGGATTTAATGTGCGTCCTGTGACTGTTGTAAGCCAAATGGCCGACAAAGAAAAGGTCAGCATTAAAACGTACCGCATTATTTATGAGGCGATCAACGATGTTGAAGCGGCTATGAAAGGGATGTTAGATCCTATATTCAAAGAAGTTGTCATCGGAAAAGTAGAAGTTCGCGCTACCTTTAAAGTGCCTAATATCGGCGTAATCGCCGGTGCGTATGTCCTTGAAGGAAAAGTTACACGAACTTCAGGTTTGAGACTTGTTCGTGAGGGTATTATTATCCATGAAGGCAAAGTATCGTCTCTCAAACGTTTTAAAGATGATGCCAAAGAAGTCTTAACGAACTTTGAATGTGGTATTGGTATCGAAAATTACAATGACTTACGAGAAGGCGATATCATTGAGGCTTATATCAATGAGGAAGTCAAACGATAGCATTAGAAAAAGGAAGTGATGAGATGCGTTTTGATAGAACCAAGCGTATATCGGAAGAAATTAAAAAAATTGTCTCGCAACTGATTATGAGCGAGATCAAAGATCCAAGAATTCCACCTATGACAAGTGTCAATCATGTCGAAACCACTAAAGACTTGAGATTTGTCACTATTTATATCAGCTTGCTTTCTGAGGCTGATCATAAAGAGGTTTTGGATGGCTTAAACAGTGCCAAAGGGTATATTCGTAAAACCATTGGTCATGAACTGAGCTTAAGATATACCCCGGAACCCGTCTTTAAAATTGATGAATCTATTCGAGATGCTGTCTATCTCAGTAGTCTTATCGACCGGGTCAACCACCCTCAGTCCGCCTCGAAGTCCGTTATTGAAGAGGATGACGATTTTGAGGATGACGACGATTTTGAAGATGATGAAGTAGACAGTGATGACGACAAGGACGATGCAGATGAATAAACTTTCAGAAGTTTTAGAAGTTTTAAAATCACAGAGAGAGTGCCTTATATTTCCTCACATAATGCCCGATGGCGACACCATCGGGTCTTGTCTTGCCCTCCATCGTTTTTTGATCGACAAAGGACACAAGGCATATATTGTGTTGGAGGATGTGATTCCTTTCGACATAATGGGGTTTATTCATGAAACCATTTATACAATGGATGCCTTTATGGCCCTTAAAATTAATCCAGACGTTGTATTTTGTATTGATTTTAGCGATTTAGAGCGGTTGGGTGAGAAAAGGGCCACACTGATGGCAAATCGACTTTCGATTTGCCTCGATCATCATAAAACCAATACTTTTTTTGCTGACCTGAATGTTGTGGATTATCAAGCTTCTGCAACGGGCGAGATTATTTTTGAACTGATTAAACTGTCAGGAACACCTTTTACAAAAGCCTATGCCGAGCCCCTTTATGTGGCACTATCCACGGATACAGGGAGCTTTAAATATTCAAACACAACGGCAAGAACCCATTTTATAGCGTCTCAGTTATATGAGACGGGCATTGATGCTGCAGAAATCAATCGGACGCTATATCAAAACACCCCCTTTCACAGATTGAGACTTCACGCTGATGCCATGAATCATTTAGAACTGTTTCACAAGAACACCTGTGCACTCATACACGTCTCCCTCGAGATGCTTGACCACTGTCATGCACTGCCTCAGGATTCCGATGGTTTAGTGGAATTGATTCGGGATATTAAGGGCGTTGAGCTGGTCGTGTTTTTAAAAGAAATTGAACCTCAAATCATCAAAATCAGCATGCGTTCAAAGAAAGTTATCGATGTTTCAGCCATTGCCACTAATTTTAATGGGGGAGGCCATAAACACGCGGCGGGCTTTACGCTGAATATGTCTCTCAAGGAGGCTTTGAACAAAGTGCGAATACTTATAGAGGCGCTGCAATGAATGGTGTAATCAATATTTTTAAACCACCAGGTTTGACCTCTCACGATGTGGTCAATCGCGTCAGGCGTAAGCTTTCACAAAAGCGTGTCGGACACACGGGGACACTTGACCCTATGGCAACAGGCGTACTGCCTATTTGCATTGGCCAGGCTACAAAAATAGTTCAATTTCTCATGGATGACCGCAAAAAATACCGATTTGAAATAACCTTTGGACATGAAACAGATACTTTAGATGCTTGGGGAAAAACAACCAAGGTCCACGAAAAAACAACAGTTGTACAAGGCGCCCTTGAGGAAGTTCTCCTTCAAATGACAGGTGAACAACTTCAAATTCCTCCACAGTACTCCGCTTTGAAAGTCGACGGCAAAAGAGCCTATGAGCTAGCGCGTCAAGAGGAGTTTGTAGAGCTAAAGCCAAGACCTATAGAGATTTATGCCTTTAAGCTCATTCATTTTGAAGATCATACGGCGTTGATTGATGTCACCTGTTCAAAAGGGACCTACGTCCGCAGCCTTGTACGGGATATCGCCCTTAAGTTAGGTACCTTGGGCACGATGACTTTTTTAATGCGTTCAGCGACGGGTCAATTCACAGCGGCTGATGCAGTGAGTCTCGATGATTTTATGGAATGTGAAGAGCCAACGCAGTATATACTGTCCATCCAAAAGGCGCTGCCGTTGGAAGTTATTTATATTGAAGCAGTAGGAAAAGTTTTATCTCAACTTAGAAATGGCGTGCCTCTCAGTTTGGAATCCTATGATCAGACAGGAACTCAAGCACAAAAGTTGATTTTTTTGAACGGCGAATTGTTAGGTCTGTCTGAATATTTCGATGGACATTTGAAAATAACAAAAAGATTTTAGTGAGGCCACTATGATTATTATCAACGGCTTAGAAGAAATAGCATACTATCACAAAAGTATAGAGAATGCCGCTATTGCCATAGGAACTTTTGATGGGATTCATATAGGTCATCAAGATGTCATCAAAAGAATGTTGAGTGCCAATAAGCAGACACGGATTATCATTACATTTACAAATCACCCTAAGGAATACACAAAATCAGAATCTCACCCTATGCGTCTTATGACCCTGGATGAGAAGATCGAGGTATTCTCAGAGTTTCCCATTGATTATTTGGTGCTTTTGCAGTTCAACAAGGATTTAATGTCTTGGCCTTATGAAAAGTTCATCACTTATTTGACGCGCCATTATAAAATGGAATCCCTGCATGTGGGTTTTAACTTTAGCTTAGGGTATAAAGGGCTTGGGGATGTGACAGCGCTTAAGGCACTTTCCAGTACCATGGGTTTTGAACTCACCGTCACTGATCCAGTCTATGTGGAGGGCCACTTGGTGAGCAGTACAGCCATTCGGGATGCCCTGAAACAAGGGGAGATTGAAAAGGCCAATCAACTTCTGGGCCGTATTCACTATGTCACTGGGAAAGTAGTCACAGGCAAACGGCTAGGACGTACAATTGGTTATCCAACAGTCAACTTGAAAATAAGTTCAAACATGACGATTATACGGTCCGGAGTCTATGTGACCGAGACCCTCAGAAAAGGCGTCAAACACCAAAGCGTCACCAATGTAGGATTCAATCCGACTTTCAATCAAAACAATTTTAATTTGGAAACATATATTTTAGATTTTGAGGAGAATATTTACGACGAAATGCTCCGCATCCGCTTTTTGCACCGTTTACGCGATGAACTCAAATTCCATTCTGTTGAAGAATTGAAGGATTACATCGCTCAAGACGTTGATAAGACTAGGGATTATTTTATGGTGTCAGGTTTACAATAAACAGGTTGTGTGATATAATTTTGATGTTGTAGAGCCTTTTGCTCAGATTAGCGACACTCCGACGCTGACCTTGGCTACAGGCTAAATAAAATACAGGAGGCACCATGATTACTAAAGAGAAAAAAACCGGCGTTATTGAAGCATTTGCAAAGCACGAAGGCGACACAGGTTCACCAGAAGTACAAGTTGCAGTATTAACTGCAAGAATCAACGAGCTTAACGGACATCTTCAAATTCACAAAAAAGACCATCACTCAAGAAGAGGCCTTCTTAAAATGGTCGGAAAAAGAAGAAATCTTTTGACGTATCTCAAAAACAACAATATTGAGCGTTACAGAGATGTTGTCGCTAAGCTTGGTCTCAGAAAGTAAGCAGTAGATAGAGCGGGCAACCGCTCTATTATTTTAAATTTGCGCTTGGAGTTTATTGTATTTATCCTACTTTTTAGCACTTATTAGAGCAGTATAAGTTTTAAAAAGTAGGATAAATTTCAAGTGCCCACTAGGAGGTATGAAATGGAAGGTTCAGAAAGAAGTTTTAAAATGTTTGAAACAACTGTAGCAGGACGTAAATTAACAGTTGAGGTTGGTAAAATTGCCACTCTTGCCAACGGATCATGCGTTGTCAGATATGGTGATACAGCTGTTCTTGTTACAGCAACGGCTTCAAGAAAGCCAAAAGAAGGCATCGACTTTTTCCCATTAAGCGTTGATTTTGAAGAAAAACTCTATGCTGTCGGAAAAATTCCAGGTGGCTTTATTAAAAGAGAAGGCAGAGCGAGTGAAAAAGCGATTTTGACGTCTCGCCTTATCGATAGACCCCTTAGACCACTGTTCCCAGATGGTTATTTTAATGAAGTACAGATTATCGCATCTGTTTTGTCCATCGAGCAGGATAACACACCTGATGTTGTGGCTATGCTGGGTGCTTCGATTGCACTTTCAATCTCAGATATTCCCTTTGATGGTCCAATAGGCGCTACTGTCGTCGGCTATGTCGATGGGCAGTATGTCCTTAACCCAACAGTTGAGCAAGCGGCAAAATCAGAGCTTCACCTCATGGTTGCTGGAACAGATGATGCCATTATGATGGTTGAGTCGGGTTCTAACATCCTTACTGAGAAAGTGGTTTTGGATGCCATTTTGACAGGCCACGATGAAATAAAGCGATTTGTCAGCTTTATCAACACTATCGTCGCAGAAGTGGGCAAGCCTAAACAAGTAGTTGTTCCCCCTGTGGTCGATGCAGCACTTCAAGCCATAGTAGATTCTAAATACGATGCAGTTAATGCAGCTGTTCGCATCCACGATAAACATGACAGAAATGAAGCTCTCGATACCATTCAAGACGAGTTGATGGCTGAAACTAAGGAAGCTTTTGGCGATCAAAAATCTTTAGTGGCACGACTTTTCAAATACTTGTCAAAAAAATGCATGCGTAAAATGATTGCAAATGAGAATTTGCGTCCTGATGGCAGAAAACCTGATGAAATCCGTCCCATTGCTTGCGAAATAAGCTACCTTCCAAGAACGCACGGTTCTGGACTCTTTATGAGAGGTCTTACTCAAGCATTGACCATCACGACACTTGGCGCACTCGGTGAGGCACAAAGAGTAGATGGTATCGGACTTGATGAACCAAAACGCTATATGCACCACTACAATTTCCCGCCGTTTTCGGTGGGTGAAACAGGCTTTATGAGAGGGCCAAACAGACGCGCAATCGGACACGGCGCACTTGGAGAGAGAGCCCTTCTTCCGGTACTTCCTTCTGAAGCTGAATTCCCTTACGCCATTCGTTTGGTATCAGAAGTTGTCACGTGTAACGGATCAAGTTCACAGGCAAGTATTTGTGGAAGCACTTTATCTCTCCTCGATGCAGGCGTGCCAATCAAAGCATCTGTTGCAGGTATTGCAATGGGCCTCATCAAAGAGGGCGATGCTTACGCGATTCTCAGCGATATTCAAGGCATGGAAGATTTCCTTGGAGACATGGATTTTAAAGTTGCTGGAACACGCGAGGGGATCACGGCAATGCAAATGGATATTAAAGTAGATGGTCTCTCGAGAGATATCCTCGAAGGTGCTCTTGAACAAGCCCGTGTGGGTAGACTTCACATTCTCGATAAAATGGCTGAGACAATTTCTGAACCTAGAAAAGAGCTTTCAGAGTATGCACCACGTGTTATCTTCCTGAAGGTTGATCCTGATCGTATCCGAGAAATCATCGGCCCTGGTGGAAAAGTCATCAATAGAATCATCGCTGAAACGGGCGCAAAAATTGACATTGAAGATGATGGCACAGTGCTTATTACAGCTAACGACATGCAGTCTGGTCTAAAGACTAAGGGCATGATTGAAGATATCATCAAAGTGGTGGCAGTTGGAGAAATCTACAACGCTAAAATCGTTCGCATCATGAAATTTGGCGCTTTCGTTGAATTTGCTAATGGCAAAGATGGATTGGTTCATATTTCACAACTCTCTGAAAAGAGACTCAACGCAGTTGAAGACGCCTTCAAAATCGGCGATGAAATTATGGTCAAAGTCATGGAAATCGATGATAAAGGCAGAATCAATTTATCCAGAAAAGTACTGTTGGAATCTTAGATTCTAGTCACAATCTGTAATCAAAAACTGTAATCTAAAAAAACGGGTTTAAAAAATGGTTAGAGTTTCGAAGGTTAAACTTGTTCATCAAAAAAACAAGTCGCTTTTGAACCTCTAACCATATATGTATTAATGCCCTCGTTAAGGGAGAATCTATGTTTGATCAATTTAAGCTCGACAATGGCATGGTTGTCATTGCACAACCCATGCATGCTGTGCGTTCAATTTCTTTAGGATTATGGATTAGAACCGGTTCATGTTATGAGACATTGTCTGAAAACGGCATCTCGCATTTTATTGAACACATGTTGTTCAAGGGAACAAAAACGCGTACAGCGGTTGAATTAGCAGAAGCTGTAGAGTTTTTGGGAGGTCAGATCAACGCATTTACAGCCAAGGACTCAACCTGCTTTTATTTCAAAGTACTCGACGAACATTTGCCCATCGGTGTAGAGATTTTGGCGGATATGCTCATGAATTCGCTTTTTGATCCTAAAGAAATCAAAAAAGAAGCCAGTGTCATCAAGGAAGAAATCAGTATGTACGAAGACTCTCCAGAGGATTTGGTCTATGATTTGTTGTCGGATGTGGCTTTTAAAGGCACAGCATATGAGCAGACAATCCTGGGAACAAATGAATGTGTGGATACCTTTACAAAAAAAGCCATAGAGTCTTATTTGTCTACCCATTATACTGCTGACAATATGGTCATTTCAGTTGCCGGAAGTTATGATCTAACCCAGTTAAAGAATCTTCTGAACGATGCTTTCAAGGACTGTTC
>JBBRGL010000040.1:0-12994 GCA_038240675.1 Peptostreptococcales bacterium | reverse complement strand
TCCAAAATAAAAATTTTTGGCTTTTCCCGACATATTAGCGCTCGATTTGGGGACTGGCCTTTTTTTGAAATTTAAAAGTGAAATAACTGGCCTGACCCCTAAGCATATTCCTTGACGCAAATTACACCCCACATGATCAATCACCTTACTACCCAATTGACTACACAATCTTTTATAGACGCATGTGCAAATAACTGCTTCAGCAGTTTTATATATTCCTGAGGGTAAACCAAACTTAACTCGCCGTGATTCATACCTTTTAGCGTTCTCATTTCACTCTCAGGAATGGCTTCGTGGAGTATTTGAGCAGATTTTTGCATCAGTCCAACTTCCTTACTCCCCACCACAATCATGACCTTGCTTTTGGTTTTGGACAAAGCGCTTTTGACGCTGTAGTTGCCGTTACTCAGGGTGATATTGATGAGTGACTGTTTTGTGATCTTCAATGAATCGGCATAATAGTCCTGAAAAAGATGGTCCGGGACATAGAGGGCCTTTGCCTGTAGCCGCGAAAACCCCTTATGCCGGATTAGACCATAGAGAAATTGATATGTAGGTACAGTCCATGTGGTAATACCTTTGATTGGAATCACTAGAGCACTTTCTATCATTGCAAAATCAGCTATGTCTTCTTTTCTCGAAAGCAGTTCTACGACAATCTGTGCACCAATGGACAAGCCTCCTATGGCAAAAACTTTGCCATAGCACGCCGTCTCAATATAGGTCATCAAGTGATTTGCGGATTCCTCAATACTGAGGAAAGTATTTTCGCCGTCTTCTCCGTGTCCATCGATAATAGGGGTCACAACGTGATAGTCCCTTTCAAGCAACTTGACACTCCCCTTTAGAGACCACCAAGATAGCCCTCCACCATGGATTAAAATAATAGTCGGCAGCTCTTTGTTTCCAAATTCTTTAAATTTCAACGGTTTATCCTCCAATTTATTTGAACGAATTATCGACTTTTAATCAAATTTGTTACTCAGGTTAATTACATATCCACTTGGCTCCCTTCATTATGCTTATTTGCGGTAATCCATTTCATGATTTTGTTCCTCACTATTATATCATGCTTCATAGAGTTGACCTTCAGATTTGGGCGTTAAATCCCATAGAGTCGCGATAATCGTTCACAAAAAGTTCACGGGGACGGAACTTGATTTTCTGAATAGAGTATGCTACACTAAGGTTAGGTGGTGATGTCAATGGCCCGATGTGCACGCGAAAGAAAGTTAGGAAGTGTCTATCATATACAGCAGACGTGTTTGACTGGCAACTGTCTCTTTCGTACCGATGAGGAGACAAATCAATTTTTAAACCTCCTTGAACACTTAAAAAGCACCAGTAACTTTAAACTCTATGGCGCCGTCTTGAGCCCTGATCACTTTGAGCTCCTGATTTATCCTGAATATGCAGATATCAGCAGCGTTATGAGAAGTCTTATGATTCAATATGCCAACGTCAAACAACAAAGCAGTCCCCTTTGCAAGGAACGCTTCAAAAGTACTTGTATTTCTAAAAATGGTGAGTTTATAGACCAATTAGTCCGTTTTGAGCATCATGGATCTCCCAACAAGACCACATTCATAGACAACCCACATGCACTTTTAGGACTCCCAGTGGACACATATAACAAAGCTATGAGTACCCAAAGTCACTCCTTCGATCAAGATTTAATATGGCGAAATGCCGATTTGTGTATTCAAAGTTCAACTTGCTGCGTCAGTTGTGTCAAGCAGGGTAAACAAGCACTAGAGGACAAATTAAATACGCTTCAGTTAAAGTTTGAAGATTTAAACACACAAAAGGTATTGAGAAACAAGCTCGTTCGATGGTTTAGACAGAATTCAACCCTGACCTTAAAAGAAATAGGCCACGTCCTTGGAGATCTGAGCGAATCGACAGTCTCTAAAATTTTAAAAGCGAATACAAATGAAAAGAGGTAAAACCGTGCTCAATTTAAACATGAATTTCAATGTGTCGTCTTCTGTAGAAGCCTTAGACCCCAACACGATCTACGACACGCTTATACTCGGTGCAGGCCCTGCAGGCATTACAGCGGCTATCTATCTCAAGCGCAAGGGTTTAAAAGTAGGCATTATTGCTGTCAAAATTGGCGGTCAAGTAACCGACACTTCATCAGTTGAAAATTACACGGGTTTCGAGTCCATTTCAGGCGAAGCTTTAGCCCATGCGTTTCTAAAGCACCTCAATTCATTAAATGTACCTGTCCTTGAAGGCTATAGTGTCCAAAAAATCGAAGATGGATCCATAAAGCGGGTTTCGGTGGATAACCAAATCACCTATCAAGCTAAAACACTCTTGATTGTCACCGGGGCTAAGTCTAGAATGCTTGATGTGCCCGGCGAAAAAGAATTCTATGGTCGCGGTGTCACCTACTGTGCAATCTGTGATGGCCCACTTTTCACAGGTCGCCGAGTCGTCGTCGCTGGTGGTGGTAATTCAGCTGTTGAAGCGGCCCTAGATCTTTCGAAAATCGCTGAGCACGTCACTCTGATTCACAGAAGTCACTTTAGAGCAGACCAAATCATTCTGGACAAGCTGAGCCAAGCATCGAATGTCACCGTGCACTTAGAATCACAAATCCAAGAGATCACCGGCGAAAAAATCGTCAAAGGTGTCTCGGTGCTGGATAAAAAGACACAAAGTCAATTTGTTGTCGATGCCGTTGGCGTCTTTGTGGAAGTCGGTTACATTCCTAATAGCCAACTTTTTACAGACATAGTCGAAACCAATGACAAAGGAGAAATCATCATCAACGTCCACTGCGAAACCTCTCGCCCAGGCATTTATGCCGCAGGCGATGTTACAAATTTACCTTACAACCAGATTGTCATTGCAGCTGGTGAAGGTTCAAAAGCGGCCCTTGCCATCAACGATTATCTCAATCGTGGATAATACAGTACACTAAACGGAGGATTATTATGTCACTCATAACTACTGAAATTAAAGAACAATTGACCCAGCTTTTCACCACATTGAAAAAACCTGTACACATGATCCTATTCACCTCTGAAAGCAACTGTGAAACGTGTGCTGATACACAATTGCTCTTAAGTGAAGTTGCCGATCTCTCAGACAGCCTTCACCTTGAAACTTTTGATTTTGATACAAACAAGGATTATGCCACTACCTTAGGTATTGTTAGAACGCCTAGCTTTGCACTTTTTGATTCTGACAAGAAGCACCACGGCATTGTCTTCAACGGTATTCCATCGGGACATGAGTTTAGCTCTTTCCTCACGGGCATCCTCGAAGTGGCTGGTTCTGGCGAGGCCATTCCTGAAGCTATTAAAACAAGAATAGCTGCAATCAACAAACCCGTTCATATCAAAGTATTTGTCACACTGGGTTGCCCCCATTGTTCAGGCGCTGTTGCAAAAGCGCACAAGCTTGCCCTTGAAAACCCTAACATTTTCTCAGAGATGATTGAATGCGGTACATTCCCTGAGGAAGCTGACAAATACAACGTCTCTGGCGTTCCCAAAATAGTCATTAACGAAGATAAAGAGCTCATGGGCAACCAACCTATGGAAAGCTTTTTAGATGTGCTTGAGCAGTTATAATTCACAATTGATTTAAAATAAATGGACGTCCATTCGGAGGTCACTACTCATCCAACAAGGAGGATTTATGAAAGAAATCGTTTTAGCAGGAGGTTGTTTTTGGGGCTTTGAGGCGTATATCGCCAAATACCCCGGCGTATTAGAAACACAAGTGGGCTATGCCAACGGCAACACAGATCATCCCACCTATGAAGATGTCAAAAAAGGCACCACCGGTCATGCAGAAGCGTGCTATATCAAATACGATGAAACTCAAATCAATCTTGAAACCGTGCTTGAAAAATTTTGGCAGGTTATTGATCCTACCCTCAAAAATCAACAGGGTCCCGATATTGGCCACCAATACAGAACAGGGATTTTCTATATAGAAGATGAGGACCTTCCCATCATTGAAAAAACTTTAGCAACAGAAAAAGCAAAACACGACAAGCCTATAGCCACAGAAATACTGCCTCTTCAGTGCTACTATGCGGCAGAAGAATACCACCAAAAGTATTTGGAAAAAAATCCAAACGGATACTGCCATATTGATTTGAGCATGTACTAAAAGATAACCTATTCAGTTGTTCAGGAAAGATTCGCCAAAGGGTCAGATTCGCCAAAGGGTAAGGCCTGACCCTTTGGTTGAATGTGACCCTTTGTGGGAATATTGGGATATTATAGCATACTGCGTTCCTTGATGGCCTCAATATCTTTGATCAATATTATGTGATTTTCATATAGTTCAATCAGTCCTTCTGATTGCAAGTTTGAAAGCTTTCGGCTAACTGTTTCACGGGTAAGCCCCACAAAACTGGCCATTTCCTCTCGGGTCAAGGTCAGTTGTATCTCAATGCCACCACTTTTTTGAACGCCAAAACTTTCGGACAATCTCAAAAGTAGAACTGCCAGTCGCGTTTCAACATCCTTGATGGTCAAGGTTTGTACCAAATCCTCTAGGGTAGTGATTCGATCGTGAGCATATTCTATAACACGGCTATAGAGTTCTGGATGGTTTTTCATCAACTGATCAAAAGCATCTTTCTTTATAGTGCATAAATGGGTTTCTTCAAGGGCCATGGCGTTAAATTTATAAACCTCTTTTTTCAATAAGTTCAAATCACCTAAGAAGTCTCCATCTCCAAGAACATAAAGAATCTTTTCCTTGCCGTCCCGACTGTATCTAAACACTTTAAAACTTCCACCATTGACGATTAAAAGCCGTTCACAAATATCGCCTTCTGAAAAAATGATTTGCCCCTTTTGAAAATGCTGTCTTTCAATGAGCTGTAAAACCTTTGAAAGATCCGTATCCGAAAAAGATGCAAAAAGAGATACTTTTTTTGCACAATAATTGTGTTGGCAAGACATACACGAATTGTTATGGGCCATTGTTGTCTCCTTTGAGCTAAGAATAATGCAATCAAGCGTTACTCTTTTTATTATACACCTTTTGGAGATGTGTGTTTCAAATCACAGCGCAATCTTTTAAAAAGGTCTATAGTGAGGGTATATCTTGAAAACAACATGCTTTTCAAAAATCTGGTTTAGTCGGTCGACGCAAAATAAAGTCTAGCAAAGAAAGGATACCCCCTTATGAGTTTTAAAATAACAGAAAAAGTAACATGGGTAGGAAAAATTGATTGGGATCTTAAAAAATTTCATGGTGAAGAATACTCCACTAACCGAGGTTCTTCCTATAATGCCTATCTGATCAAAGATCAAAAAACAGTCCTTATTGATACTGTATGGATGCCGTACGACAACGAATTTGTAGCCAATCTCAAAAAAGAAATTGATTTGAATGCAATAGACTACATTATAGCCAATCATTCTGAAATAGACCATTCAGGCTCGTTGCCTGAACTGATGAAAGAAATTCCAAACACCCCAATCTATTGTACAAAAAATGGCGCTAGAATGTTAAAAGCCCACCATCATCAAGATTGGAACTTTGTAGAAGTCAAAACAGGCGACACACTTGACTTAGGGCAAAACAAACTGGTATTTGTAGAAGCCCCCATGCTTCATTGGCCAGACAGTATGTTTACTTATCTGACCGGCGAAAACATTCTATTTAGTAACGATGCCTTTGGTCAGCACTTTGCTTCTGAGCTTATGTATAACGATAAAGTTGATCAAGGGGAGCTTTTTCAAGAGGCTATCAAATACTACGCCAATATCCTAACGCCCTTTAGTCACCACGTAGTCAAAAAGATTGAAGAAGTGGTGGGCTTCAACTTGCCCGTGAATATGATTTGTCCAAGCCACGGCATCATCTGGCGTGATGATCCTCTTCAAATCGTCAATCAATATATGACTTGGGCAAAGGATTATCAAGAAAATCAAATCACCCTTATTTATGACACCATGTGGGATTCAACACGAAAAATGGCTGAAGCCATTGCAGCAGGCATTAAAAGCGTCGATCAAGACGTCACCATCAAAATTCTCAACTGCAGCAAGCATGATAAAAACGATGTGATCACTGATATTTTCAAATCAAAAGCCATACTTTTTGGCTCCTCTACCATCAACAACGGTATCCTTGCTGCATCAGCATCCATCCTAGAAATGGTCAAAGGTTTGAAATTCAAAAATAAAGGCGCGGCAGCCTTCGGAAGCTACGGATGGAGTGGCGAAAGCGTCAAAATCATTGAAGAGCATCTACAGGGTTCCGGCTTCAACATCCTTCTACCAGGGCTTAAAGAACTATGGGTTCCTGATGAAACAAGTATAGAAAGGTGCAAGCAATTTGGTGTGGATTTTGCAAAAAAAATAAATCCATAAAAACTTTAAGCCCCCACAATTTGATTTCATCAAGGGTGTCAAAAGCCCTTAGTTGATCCTATTCATATCGCAAATAGTTCCGGATGGTTCAACTGGCACTATTTGCGGTATGAATATTCGAGAAACTTACTTTCGACACTCTAATATTCTATAAAATGTAAAATTATTTAGTGCCACTGGACGATTCTGAAATAGGTCCGGGCCGTTAGCTGATAGACGACATAATAAAACACTGCAAAAACAATCATAACCAGCGCTGTCACTGCGGAAAACAGAGCCACATTGGTGAAATTGAAAATTCCAAGCAATAAACGCATCATATTAAAAGCGAATAAAACGTGGCAACTTGCAACCAGAAGGGGTAGAAAAAAAACGAGGATGGTCTGACTTTGAATGGATTTCTTAATTTCTGAATGGTTCATGCCTACCTTTTGCATCGTCTCAAACCTAATTTTGTCATCAAAGCCTTCCGAGATCTGTTTGTAGTACATGATCATGACTGTCATCACCAAGAACAAACTCCCTAAAAACAAACCCAAGAAAAGGAGACCACCGTAAATCTGTAAAAAACCCATTCGCTCGAGACTTCGTATTGCGAGAGTATATGCAATATCACGGGATTTGAGAGCACCCATTATAACATCTTTTAGCGCTTTAGGATTATTAGACTGATTTTTTTCATCATAGCCGAAGTAGACATCGAACCCTTCCATATCCTTTTTTTGAACCTTTTTATAGAAATTTTGAATTGCCGCTTTGTCTTTCAAAACTAATGTAAAACTTTCCACTAAGCCAGCGTCAACACTATTTTGCCTAAAACCTTTAATTTCCTTTTCCACTTTTAGTGTTTGATCTCCAAATTCAATTTGCTCTAACCCGTAGGATCCCCCTGTTTTATAGAGCAACACCTCATTCTCAGAAAGCTGGATGCCCTGGCTTGATTCAAGAGCAAAATAATTGACGTATAAATCATAGGGGATTAGCTCGATGAAAACACTGTCGCTGTCAAATGACTTATCTTGTAGTACGCTGTAGCGCCCAGGCTCGGCATCTTTTTTTGTTATAAACCCTGTGCTTTCCAAATACGAGAAATTGTCCAATCTATAGCCTATGGACTCCGGTAGCTGTGCGGCCCACTGCTCCAAGCCTACAAGCGCTGGCATTTCAACTTGTGACATAGAAATAGAAACATCTTGAGGGTAGCGATTTTTCATCGCATCGTCAAGACCTGCATACAAAGAGATGGTAGTGCTTAACGTTACAATCAGCATTGCGCTCAAAATGGCGATATTTGAAAGCCCAACGGCGTTTTGCTTCATTCGATACAACATCCCTGAAATCACAATAAAATGCTTGGTCTGATAATAAAAAGGCTTAAGGGCCCTCAATTTCTTGAGTAAAAAAATACTGCCTGTTGTAAATAACGCATACGTCCCTACAATGACCAATAATACTGCGATAAAGAAGGTATATAACGCTTTTAGGGGCGATTCAATGTTCACTGCAAGTACATATCCAGAAATCATACACATTAGACCCATAATGGTCATCCATAAACTGGCCTTAGGCTCTCTTTCTCCAACGGCGGATTCCCTGACCAACTCAATGGGACTTTTCAGGTGTATACGCATCAGGTTGTAAATAAGCACAGCAAGAAATAAAACGCCAAAGAAAAGAGTAGTGGTCACTAAGGAAATCACCGGCGAATTGAAATCCAACTTCACTGGAAATTGTAAAATTCGCAGCAAAACCATGTACAGCAACTTGCTAAAAACCACCCCCGTCAGAAGGCCAAGACCTATGGAATCTAAAGCAATCATAAAGGTTTCAAGACTTAAGACCCTTGCAATATGTCTTTTAGCAAGGCCCAAAATATTGTAAAGACCTATTTCTTTCATCCGCCTTTTCATCAAGAAACTATTGGTATAAAACACAGCAAGCACCGAAAAAATTCCCACTACATAAACTCCAAAGCCCAAGATGACCGACATGACGTCACCACCGCCGATATTTTTCAAATCAGGATGCTGGGCTAAATTGTGAATCATATAAAACATAGCGATAATAAAAACATTCATTGTCACATAGGGCGCAAAGAGTTGCTTGTTATTTTGAATGCCATTTTGGGCTATACTGCCATAAAAAGACTTAGTCATGACTGCCGACCCCCCGTTGTCAGAACTGTTAGGGTTTCTGAAATTTTTTGATAAAAGCCCTCTTTGCTCATTTGCGCCTTATAAAGCTGATGATAGACTTCGCCGTCCCTCAAAAACAATACACGACTCGCATGGCTTGCCGCATAAGTACTATGGGTAACCATCAGCACCGTTTGTCCCTCCGTGTTGATCTTCGAAAACATTTCCAAAAGATGCTCTGCTGACCGAGAATCCAAAGCCCCTGTTGGCTCATCTGCAAAGAGGATTTGGGGTTGATTCATCAGTGCCCTTGCAACAGCAGCTCTTTGCTTCTGTCCGCCTGATACCTCATAAGGAAATTTTGTCAGAATGTCTTCAATTCCTAGCTTTTGAGCAATAGGCTTTAAGGTGTTCTGCATTTGTTCAAAGGTCTGTCGCGCTAAAACCAAGGGCAAAAAAATGTTGTCTTGTATTGAAAAATTATCGAGGAGGTTAAACTCCTGAAAGACAAAACCCAAGTGCTTTCGTCTATAGTCCGTCATCTCTTTTTCTTTAAGGCCTGACAAAGGCTGATTTCCGATGGTCACTTCTCCACTTGTAGCACTATCCAAAGAGGCCATTATGTTGAGGAGTGTTGTTTTTCCAGAGCCTGACTCACCCATAATGGCGATGTATTCCCCTTGATCCACACTGAAATTCACATTCTTTAAAGCTTCTACTTTATTGCCACTTAAGCGACTTTGATAAACCTTTTTTAAATTTTCAACCTTAAGTTGTATCATAGCTTCCTCCAAAATCTGCACGTAGGTTTTATACCCTATCTTCACTAAGAGTATAATCAAAAAAATCAGCCTACACCATAGACTGACCTTACAAGAGTACCTTTCTACCTTACATTTTTGTAAGGTAGAAAAACGAGTTTAACTTGAGTCCCTTTTTCCACTTCCGAGGTGATTTGAACCTCTAATCCAAGTTTTTCACAGACCCGTTTAGTCAAATACAGGCCTATGCCCGTTGCGCGCATGATCATTCTCCCATTATAGCCTGTATAGCCCTTTTCAAACACCCGCGGCAAATCCTCTTTACTTATGCCCATCCCTGTATCTTCAATGAACAAAGTGCAAGGTTCGCCCTGTTTTGAATAAATGTGAATAGTGCCTTGAGTAGTGTATTTAAGCGCGTTAGAGAGCACTTGCTCAATGGCTACAGAAGCCCACTTTTCGTCAGTCAAAATCTCTACAGCCGCTACGTCCATTTGAAGTGTCAATCTTTTTTCGATAAATAGGCTTTTGTGCTTTTTCACAACTTGTGACACCAAGCTGTCGAGAGACATTTTAGAAAACATCAAATCCGAAAACTCTGCGTCTAGACGAATATTTTGCAGGGCCATTTGAACATATTGCTCAATACTGAAAAGCGCCAGTTGCTTGTCCCTTTTGTTTTGAGTATCCGCTTCCATTTGAACCAACAGATCCAGCGCTGCTATGGGCGTTTTGATTTGATGTACCCAGAGAGTATAGTAAGTAATCAACTCGGACAGGTTTTTGTCCTGTTGGGTCTTCAAACTTTGACTCTCTTCAATGACTTTCATAAGCACCTGTTGATACTGCTTCTCTACCGCATTGTCCGAGGCGGGCAGCAAGGTCTTAGCCTCACTGGGTAAATTGGCAATGGCCTCAATGGCAGCTATATCACGCTTCTTCTTGATGTATCCCATAATCCAAAAAGTGCCATTGATGTATCCCGCCATGATCCAAGCATAGACTATTGCAAGGTTTGGAAGTTTGTACAAAAGACCCACCACTGTAAAGCACATGCCCGTCAAAACAAAGTGTAAAATCTGCCTTCTTGTCTGAGGTCTGATTCTGAAGTCCTCCCCACCAAACTTTATCATAGGTCAATGCGCTCCTCAAGAACGTACCCTATGCCTTTTTTCGTGACTATCCAATGCTCTAGTCCTATCTCTTCAAGTTTTTTCCTGAGTCTATTGATATTGACCGTCAAGGTATTGTCATCAATAAAACTGTCATCATCCCAAAGTCGCGTCATAATAGCACTTCTTGAAAAAATATTCTCAGGGGTCTCCATGAGCATTTGCAGTATTCTAAATTCATTTTTCGTCAAATCTAGCCTAACATCCCTATAGCACAAAGTGGCATCTCCTAAATGCAAAAGCGCCCCACTATATGCCAAAACACTGGTCTGCCCCACATAGTCATAGGTCCTCCTCAACAAGGCATTGACCTTTGCAATAAACAAGTCTAAATTAAAGGGCTTGGAAACAAAATCATCCGCACCCATATTCATCGCCATCACCATGTTCATGTCATCGGATGAAGAAGAGACAAAAATAATAGGTACTTTTGAACACTTCCTTATTTCAGAGCACCAGTAATAGCCACTATAAAATGGAAGAGCAATGTCCAGCAACACCAATTGCGGATCCGCCTCCATAAAAACAGACAAAACATCCTTAAAATTTTCAGTATCTATCACTGCATGACCCCAGTTTTGAAGTGCTTCTTTCATGGTTTTTCGAATGATCGCATCATCTTCCACTATCAATATCTTATACATGTGACCTCACCTATTCTCTTAATCAATTTAGCGTTAGCTTATGAAGGATGACATATTCATCTTGTACATTTCCCAAAATTCTTACGAATTATTCTGTATCTAAAGCAGTAGGCATGCTTTCACTATACACATTTACCTCCAAAATAGATACTTACCACTTCAGAACTATTCAATGCCTCTATCTATCAAAACAGCCCTTACAGGAGATGCATCCAACCCTTTTAATTTAAGAGGGAGAGCCACTAATTCGTATACACCCGCCTCGATATCCTTAAGTGCCAAACCTTCTAAAATATATATTCCTGCATCAAAGAGAATATGATGCGTCTTGTGCCCTGATTGACTGCGCTCTATGCCCAGTCCATCAATACCGACGCCTTTTATGCCCTTTTGTGCAAGATATTCTGCGCCGCTTTGCGCCAAATAGATGAATTCAAAGTTAAAGACTTGATCCATTGAATTCTGGGTTTTGAAAAGCACAACATCGCCACTTTCGATGCTTTGAACCATCAGATCCTCGCGTTTAATAGCTTCTTTTACAGAACTCAAATCGATGACTTTGCAGTTCCCTATCAAAGGCTCAAGAGGCATTTCGTCTATGGCCCTTCCTCCCTCTACCATATGCAGGGGTGCATCTAAATGGGTCCCCGTATGCACGTCCATGGTGATAGAGCTTTCTCTTACACCTCCGCTCCCCTGTTCTCGAGTAACGTGAAACTGAGGACTTTTCTCATCTAGATTTTTATATACAACCATATTTTCATCAATGGTCTTTGAAATGTCATATATTTTCATTAATCCTCCTCTTATATGCCTTCCCACTCAGCCACTGCCGACCTGCTCTTGCCATCAAGGCCTCTGCACCAACGGGACCTTCTCCTCCTGCTGAATAAAATGCCAATTGATCTCTTAAGTCCACGCATTGCCCAAGGATTTTCTCCACAAAAATCCATTCATACTTCACTTCACTTCACTTCATCCCACCTTGCGTATAGATCGTGATTGCCCTGTATAGCTTCATAAATCAAAGTTTCATAAGCCTCAGGTATCTGATAATCCACCAAAAAGCTCTGACAAAACGTCATATCTCGGGTAATAATCTGCTTTGACGTCATGGGTTCCTTCATGTTGAACTGCAAGGTCATCCCCTCTTGAGGGAATATTTGAATGGTCAAGACATTGGGTGGGGCATCTTGGCCAATGATTCCACTGGGCTTTTGTAAACAATGACAATATTGGAGCGCTTTTCACTGAGCCTTTTCCCTGTTCTCAAACAAAAATCCACACCCTACCATCTTGGGAGATCCACCTTGACCTTAAGTGCAGCAAACGTTTCAGTATTTGATCGGCGATGGACACCCTGTTCATTTCGGTAAGAAGCCACATACTCCCCTTCTCCATATTGACCGAGTACAACGTCCTTTTGAACATCGTCAAACTGCAGATGCTTCAGCACTTCTACTTTTGCGTCACATATATCCTCAAAACTTGTTTCACACTTTGGCGACATTGCAAGCAGTGCAAGGATTTGAAGCAGATGACTCTGTATCATGTCTCTAACAGCCCCAGATTTGTCATAATACCCGCCCGTTCAAAGACGCCAATAGATTCCGCCACTGTGATTTGAACATGATCAATAGAGTTGTTATTCCATCCCGCTTCAAAGAGTGCATGCTAAATCGCAGCAACATAATATTTTGAATCATTTCTTTCCCCAAGTAGTGGTCCACACGAAATATCTGAAATTCTGCTAAATATTTCTCCAAATGTACATTGATCTGAATGGCACTTGCTAAGTCATTGCCAAAGGGTTTTTCAATCAGCAGCCTGTGGTCTTTGTTCTGCATCTCGAGCATCCCACTGTGGGACAGGTTCGAAACGATAGTCTCAAAATATTCAGGTGCTGTCGCCCTAAACAAATAAAAC
>JBBRGL010000039.1:0-13225 GCA_038240675.1 Peptostreptococcales bacterium | reverse complement strand
CATAAGCGACCAAGGCGTTTTTGCCGATTGTTTTTTTCTGAAGCGGTGTCAGAAGGTCTATTTCATCCTTTTGAAAAGGGATACTCTTCAGATGCTTTAAAATACGAATCGCCCAACGCTTTAAAAGCATTTTTATCAGTTTTTGAGGGTCATGTAAAATTTCTGAGCCTACGCGGCGCAGCCCGTCAAGAATAAGGTCCCGAGCTTCTTCAACGGCAAATTCTGCTCCTTGTTTGCTCCGGAAACACGTTTTAGAACCATGACCGTCGGCTATAAGTGCCAATGTGAGTTCTTCATTTTGTACACACGTAAAAGCATCTTGATTGGGGATGTGCTTCAAAATATGAGAATGTCCTTGTACACTTGACGCAATGACATGATGCGGATTTACCATACATCATCTACCGAAACAGAAATATCATTCCAAAACTCTGAAGGTACTTGAGGAATAATCAAACTTCCACCCGCGCTTTTTTGATCTTCACTTTCAGTAGCAGGAGAGGAAGCCGCCTGTAGCACTATGGTAGATGCCCACCTAATATATTCAACCAATTCTTTAGCATTGTGTGCTTCAAGGGGTTCAACGTGGGGAGACGCTATGAATTCTGACAAGACGCGTTTGCTGGCATTGCTGCCTATGGCAATGGCGAGGCGAACCGCTTTTGTACCCCAAGGCAGTTTAAGGAGCTTGTCCAAATTTGGTTTGTAGTCATCCGTCGGCTGTCCATCTGAAATAAGCACAAGAACAGGCGGAAGCGCTCGATCGCTCATAGGGGGTATAGTCATTTGTTCAGCCAATAAATCAAAGGCTTTGCCTAAGTCAGTAACACCCTGAGCCTTTAAGTCCACCCATTCAAAATCTTCAACAGGCGTCTCTTCGCCGACATGGCATGTCGGCCCTGAAGCAAATCGAATTGCACGGACTAAGACCTGAGCATTGGGATTGTCTTCTGCAACTCTTCTCATATGAGGTATAGCTTCTCTAATGGCTAAATTCAGCGCATCCATTTTGCCGTTCAAGCTCATTGATGATGACGCATCAGCAATAAAGAAAAAATGTAATGGGCGTGTTGCTAATTCACCACCTGGTCTCATGTCGCATCCTCCATTCCTATGATGTACTCGCGTTACTTGCTGCGCACTTGAGCGCGTACTTCAGAACTGAATTGAAGTTCTAAAATTGACTCGCACGCCATTTCTTGGCCGCCTCTCAGCGTTGATTTTTTACCTTTAGAGTCTACAATATCCCATGCCTTTACTGTGCAATTTTTGACCATAAATCCACTGTTATCCTTTGTTATTTCAATAAAAGGTCTCAAAAATTGTTGAGGTGCCTGCTTGAAAATTTGGTGTTCGTACACGCGTTTTTTGCTGTGGAGTGCCACGATTTCCTCCCCGATCAACATCCGAGGGGGAAGTTCAAGGGGTTTTTTGCAGTTCCAACACGGTGACAATTTTCGGTGATTTTTGACCTGCAAGATATCATAAAAATTCTCCGCACCGCAGCCGCAGTGAAAAATACTATTGCTCAGTTTAGAAAATAGGCGTTTCCACTGCTCTTCATTTATTCTACCCTTTTCATCCGCCTTCAAACCCATGGTAAAAGCTTTGATAAAAGCCTCTTTGAAAAAATCCGGATAAATAGGCCAGTAAATTATGGCATTGTCGTGTATGCCTCTGACAGGCCTATTGCTTGACTTTGTCGGGTCAAATATAAAAACAGGATCAAATCCATAGAGCTTTTTCATTGCCGGCAAGTCAAAGCATTTGATGACGGATTCTCGTTGACCCTCCAGTGGGTGATGCATAAAGAAAATATAGAAAATCAAAACACTCATTGAGAATAAATCTGAAGCCACTGTGGGTTTTGAGTCCCCTCGCACGATTTCCGGCGCCATAAACCTAGGTGTTCCAAGTACGCCACCTGCATCTTCGGGACTTGAGATATTGTCGTTGTCACCGATACGAATATCGCCATTGTCAGGATTGATGTAAATATTTCCAAAAGAAATATCCCTGTAGCATAGTCCCTTTTCATGAAGCCGTCTAAAGGACTCCACCAAATGGCTCGCCCCTTGGATCAATATGGAGAAACTAGGGTCTATAGTGCGCTTCATAAGATCTACAATGCTTCTATACCCTTTAGGTCTGAGGGGCATAATATAGCCAAAGCCCTTTAGTTTTCTATCCTTCACCACCACAAGTGGCCATAAAAAATGATTATTGGGTGGCCCAATGTGAGCCAATTTCTCGAGTCTCTTGCACTGAATATCAGAGGCCTGTGAAGGAAAATACCACTTTAAAGCCTGCGCCCCCTTAGGACCTTGAACCTCATATACTTCACCTTGAGTCCCCGAACCTAAAAAAACACCTACGCGATAAACATTTCCCTTTTGATCAATAATCGACATTCCCGGACTGATACCAGTTTTCATGATTTTTCCTTTAACTATGACCTGTTGTTGTACTCATTTTACCAAAAAAACGAAGGACTGAAAAGGTTTTTACCTTTTCAGTCCTTGGGACAGTCGTGGGACGGTTGTGGGACGGTTGTTAAACAATTGATTGATTCAAGGTCTGACAGCGCCTGCGGCGCGTCCACAACCGTTCCACAGTGGCATAGCCACTGTCCCGTTCCTAAAATGGGATATGTTCAGTTTAGATTTCATGAAGTTATGAAACCATTTCAACTGGAACTTAAGCAGCATTATTTTGTACAAGCTCCACAAGTAGTTAAATTTAAAAGCATACAAGCTATGATTAGAGTGTCAAAAGTAAGTTTCTCGAATATTCATACCACATATAGTTCCAGTTGAACCATCCAGAACTATATGTGGTATGAATATGATCAACTAAAGGCTTTTGACACCCTAACATGCTATTAAACTTTATGATTTTATTGAAGCTATGAGTTATAGTAAATCGGATTGTAAAATAGAAATTGAAGAATTCAAAAAAATTATGAATTGTGAAGGAAAATACACAACGTGGACTGATTTGCGAACTAGCCGTACACAAATCAGAAAACAATCCGGATCATGATGTATATGAATACATGCAGGCAAACTACAGATATATGTGTGAAAAGCTAGAAGGAATAGCAACCAAGAGCAGACGATTTGGCTACTTCATGAAATCCTTAGAGAGCAGCTATGGAATAAATCTGAATCAAATAAAATTTTAGAATAGTCCTATAGTTTTGAAATGACGTTAGCGTACGATGCTTACAATGGTTGTATTGCTTATTGAAATACCCTATTATATAGGGTGTTATATAGTTAGAGGAACCGGCTGAGGGAGGATTATTTTGACTTGTGAATTTATAATGACTCCCTGAATTTGACAATAACTGGTCTAAAATAGGTCTGGCGGATGATGATCTAAAAAATCTTCAGGAAGATATTTTGTTGAATCCAAAGATTGGACAGGTAATTGAAGGGACAGGTGGCCTTCGGAAAATGCGTTTCGCTCTTGATGCAGGGAAACGTGTCGGCGCAAGAGCCCCCTACGTGGATTTTGTTGTACACGAAGAAGTCTATTTGATTGCAACTTTTCCTAAAAGCGCAAAAGACAATATCAGTCCGGCCGAAAAGAATGAGATCCGCCTGCAGCTCCTTCCTTAGAGCTGCCTTAAATAAACCTTGAGCATCTTTCAATTGCCCATCAAGCGTAACAAGTTTTGCTTGAGCTGCAGCTATGTTTTTTTGCATAGAGACAAGGTCTAACAGACCATGATCACAATCTTTAATCTTCACTTCAAGCACAAGAGAGCTGCCAAAAGAATAAGCTTGTTTCTTTAGCGCCTCATAAGGTTCCAAAGCTTTCTTGAGTTTTGGAAAACGTTCGACATAGTCCGAAAACGCCTCAAATTCATTCTCTACGTCTTTTAAGTGTTCAAGAGGCAGGTTTTAGACTTAAATTCGTTTTGAGCCTTTGAGAGGCGATTTTGGAGCACTGACACCTCTTGTTTTAGGTTTCCTATCTCTTTATCTTTATGATGGGTTTCCACCTTCAGCGCCCTGTTTTGATCCTTAAGCGCATTGACGTCCTTAGTGGCATAACCAATCTTCCCTTTTTCAATATCCAAATGAACTTTTTTATCTATTTCTTCAACCCTATCAAGTTCAGCAATTTTAACCTTCAACTCTTCATAACGCGTCTCAACCTTGTAAGCCTCAACACTCAGATGTTCACGATCAGAACCAATCTCTCCACGTTTCAAATCATAACCATGTTCTTTGCAGCACCGGTTAAAATCATCCTGCAGCTTGCGAAGATCCTTAGGGCCAAAGAGATCCTTGGCAGAAAGTCTTCCATCCTGAGTTACAGGCACAAAATTAACATGCAAATGGGGCGTTCTCTCGTCAAAGTGAACAGTAGCAGACACCCTATTCTCTTTCCCATAGCGATTCTCAACAAATTCAAAACCTCGTTTAAAAAAGCCAACTGATCAACTCTGGCCATCCCCTCAAAAAAAGCATGATCAGAAGTAATCAGGACCTGGCACATGACTGTTGCATCCTTCCGAACTGCCCTGGTTAAATTCAATTCACCGATCCGATTATTAACAACAGTCCGAAACCGCTCCCTTTGATCCAAAAAGTCAACATTCTCATCCTTCCTGGTCCAATCAATGTCCACATTCGTATGAGAAACCCCATCCTTTTCCCTGCGGTCATGGATCTGCATACCAGTGACTCCATTCGCCTTAATGTTAGCTATTCTGCAAATCGAATAACTCATCCTTCGCTAACCAAGGGAGCGAAGCGACCAAACACTTGACTAAGTGTAACACAGTACACTTTACGATGTAAAGTGATGTGCTCTCCGAGGGTTAAATGACGTTTCTTAAAAATTATAAGTCTATTAAACCCGTCGAGCCAAAATAGACCAATGCAAACGATAATCAATCTGATTACTAAGGTGTAAATTTTGTGTAATCTCCCCTAATTGGATTAAATAGATATGATATAACCTCTCCATTCACGTTAAAGAAAAGTCGATATTTACCTTTTGTGATTAAATTTAAATTTTCCGTGCGTACAACTTTAACATCAGGATAATCCGGCAAAGCTTCTACCTTTTCGTAAGGGAGGCTTTCGGATATTGATATCAAAATGATATTTTGAGCTTGATTAAAAGTGTACTTAGGTAATGAAACTGATACCACGATCACACATGTTACAATTAAAATAAGGCTCATTGCTAAAATAGGTATCAGAATTTTATTCTTGATGCTAATTCTTCCTGCAACAACTAAGCTTAGCGCAAGAATAAATCCTACATTCAGCAGTTTAACATGCAATATCCCTGGATAAACCCATATACTCAAACTCAGATAAATACCACACAAAACATTTGCGAATATTCCAGTATAAATAGTAATTATGCTGATTGATGATGGTTTGATTTTATCCATTTTTAATGTTGTGCCTTGTAATTGTTAATACCCGTGCTAAATATTGATGCATTGTCGTAATAATATTGTGTATTTTTATCGCTCAATACTTTTGTTTCTGATTTTCCGGCGTTAGGGCAAGCCCACCATTCTGAATATTTCGTTCTGCCTGCGGTAAAATGGAAATAGTGCGCAGTGTCACCGTTAACAGTCATGAATTTATTCCAATTTTGCACATAACTATTGTACGTAATAGTCACAGCTTCTTTAACAGCCATGACGCCTCCAATTATAGAACAAATTGAGCCAAGGATAGTTACTAATGTACTTATTCCTATTCCCATAAGCCAACCATAACCGAAACCGCTGTAAATGCAACAACATAAAATGATTTGTATTCTGCTTGTCCCCAATTGTAAGATTCTTTAATTTGAGCAATTTTACTACCGTTATAAATAAATGTTTTTGGTGTAGCTACAATCTTGTCAGTATAAGGACTTCCGAATGGCGGTGTAACGCCTGCTGTCGCCATCATTGTAGGAGAATTTATAAAGTCGCTTTTTTTGTAGCTTTCTATTTTACCGTTGCTCTCAATAGTAAACATGTCTTTATCAAGGTAGCTTGTTACTTTCTCTGTTTTTCCATTGTAGTATAATTCATTAATTACTTTATCCTTACTAATAGTTTCTTTGAATTTCACCTTTCCAGATACAAGTGCTGATGAGTTAACACCTTTTGTGTTGCCCTGGAGCACATCAACGTTTAATGTCCCTTCACGAACAACCACATCTTTATTTGTTGTTGTTTTTTCAATAGTTACCGCACTATTGGTAACAGACGCAAATGTCATTGATGACAAATTAAAAATCATTGCAAATACTAGTACTAAAGATAGTATTTTTTTCATTAGTCCCCCTCAAAATTTGATGTTTCTGTTGATTTCAAACAAATGCAGCTAGAATGTTTAATACACAATAGCAAGATAAGTCGTTTATTGGGCCCAATAAACATAGAACAATCATCTTATACATTTTCCTTTTTGTCAAGAGTTGCTAAAAATGAGAATTTTATCGATTTTTTTGCAGATTTATTCCTGTTGCGAATTCAAATTAAACCAAGGTAATAAAATAGATATTCTGATACATTAGGAAGAGCCTCTCATGCCTTTGTAATCCTACAAAGTCGCCGAGAGGTTCTTTTTTGGTGCAATGAATGTACTCTAATTTGTTGTTTCGTTTCATTCAAAGTACTATTGTTGGCTAACAGACAGTTTTGGAGAGTCTGTGGGACAATCCTTAGGACACCCCGTGGGACAGTTGTGGGACAGTTGGCCGGTTGTGGGACAATTGTTAAACAGTTGATTGGTTCAAAACCTATCAGCGCTGAATGCGCGTCCACAACCGTTCCACAGTGGCCATGCCTCTGTCCCACCACGTCGAACGAGGGGATGCCTCAGCATCCCCTCGTCTTCTCTATCTTCTGTTTAATATCTTTGGCGCAAGCTCAGCGCGAAGTCTGTGAGCTGTTGGGAAACCAGACCCGAGAAGTGGACGCACATAATAAATAAAATCATCTGTGACATAGTTGCCTTTGGCATTGATAAAGTTGTCAGGCATATGCTTTGTCTTGCCTGCAATTTCCTCAAGGGGAACAATACGGTAATCTACAGAATACCAACCTGTACGATTGATAGTGATTGATCCATCTACTTTGTTCCAAATGGCGTATTGAGCCGCTTTTTCACCCACTTCTCGAGCTTCATGCTGGTCTACATCGGAGACGCAACCCATGAAAGAGCGCTGAAGGTAACCGAAAGTATCCGAACGCACACGTTTAATGCCGAGTTTTGTCTTGATTTCTTCTGACAAAAGATCACCAAGTGCGCCAGTACCCGATAATTGAACGTTGCCATGGTCGTCTTTTTCAACGGATTCACTGAGTTTTGTGATGATGGGAACCCCTTCCTCATCTGTAACACCTTCAGAAACAGCAATGACGCAGCGTCCAAATTTGTCATAAACTTCTTTGACATCTTGAAGGAAGGTATCTATATTAAACGTTCTTTCTGGCAAATAAATCAAATGTGGGCCGTCATCTGGAAATTTCTTTGCAACAGCTGCAGCAGCCGTGAGGAAACCCGCATGTCTTCCCATGACCACGCCTATATAAACACCCGGAAGCGCTCTATTGTCTAGATTTGCACCGATGAAAGCCTGTGCGACGAAACGCGCTGCTGATCCATAGCCTGGGGTGTGGTCATTGAGCACCAGATCATTGTCGATGGTTTTAGGGATGTGGATGGCTCTGAATTCGTAATTTGCAATTTTAGCATTGTCATTGATGATACGCACTGTATCCGAGGAATCATTGCCACCCATGTAGAAGAAGTAACGAATATCATGCGCACGCATAACATCAAACATCTCTTTGCACATTTTCGCATCAGGTTTAATCCGCGTTGACAAAAGGGCAGAAGACGGTGTCACAGCCACTTGTTCGAGATTGTGCGTCGTCTCCATAGACAAATCCCAGAAGTTTTCGTTGATGATGCCCTCTACGCCATTGACTGCGCCGTAAACCTTTGTAATTTGTGAATATTTTCTCGATTCCAAAACAGCACCTACCAAAGACTGGTTAATGACTGCAGTTGGTCCGCCGCCTTGCGCTACAAGGACTTTACCTTTTAACTCCATATTGCCTCCTTTGAATGATTTTGTAGTGTTCTATTATGCGACCCTTATTCTAAAACAAGGGGAAGCTTTGATTTAATGTAAGGCCTAATGCCATGTTTTTTTTCGTGATTTTGAAGCAGTTCCTGAATAACAAGGGGATCAACATGCCATTTTCCAATAGATTCTTCAGGCAAATGATGTGAGAACGGGCAAGTGGAAAGACATACGCCACAGTCAGTTCCAAGCCTTGTCCACACTTCATAACAGGCTTCTTGACGGGTGTTCCACCCTGTGAATCCGTCAAAGGACTCTGCCTCACCTGATGAAATGGCTTTCCCGGGACATGTCTTTGAGCATTTATTGCACACTTTGCAAAAGGCTTTTAAATCAAAAGACCGTGGTTCATCATCAGTGAGAGGTGCATTTGTGGTCACGACGCCGATACGCACCCTTGGTCCCATATGAGGGTTCACAAGGACGCCAATGCGCCCTATTTCGCCCAATCCAGCACCTACTGCAACCATGGGACAGTTGACTTCATAGTTGCCATCCGTATGGGCTATGGCTTCATATCCCAGATTTCGCAAGTACTGCGCTATCCAAATACCGATAATAGCTGCATCCATATAGCCCTTTGTCACTGCAAATGCAGATTCAAGTTGGGGTGATCTATCAATGAGGGACTCGTTCATTTCGACTAAAAAAGTAATCCCATGTGGCAAATCAGTGCTTATTTCTTGACCAAACCGCATATTTCTCCCTTTATGCGAGTACCAAAATTCCGGTTTCATCTTGGCGATACCTGTCTCAGCTGCACCTAAATGCTGGGCAAACTTCTTAATGTGCGCAGTCAATTTCTCAGGTGCGATCTCCACCTTTTCAGCAGCTATAGGTCCATTCGAAAGGCCGTACATCTGGCCCAACACGTCAAAGGCAGCAGTGGTAAAGGGTGTAATGACAGCATCAAAACTCATGGTGCCAAAAGATCCAAAAGTTGGCGCACTCCGAAAGGCTTCATCCCTACCCAATAGTTCAGGATGAAGGGAATAATAAGCTGTATATTCAGGTGTTCCCTGGGTATACCTAAGCCTCGCAAACATGACATCTCGTTCATCTATTCTTTTCATCGCCCATCCAGCCTCGCTTTGATATAGTGTGCAACGCCATCTTCTTCATTGCTGAGTATACACAAATCTGCCATTAATTTTAACGTTTCTTCTGCATTGGCAACAGCAATTTTTGTATCCGCCTCTTCAAACAGCGTCAAATCGTTGAGGTGGTCCCCAAAGACAGTGATATGAAGATCCCCATTCAGGTGCTTCCTAAGTCGCCCCAAGGTCTTTCCTTTATCTGCCTCTGCAGAAATTACCGTCAGTGTATAAAGTCCATCAATGTCTGGAAGTGGCATCCTATAAAAATTGAGATTCGTAAAACCCGCGCTTTGGAACACCTCAAATGCACGTCCCATGGTCGCTTCATCATCCAGTAATGTCAAAGTAATTATACCCTTTTTTATTGCATAAACATCACTGATTTCTGTAAGCCTAGGATCTCCACTAGCCTGTTTGATTTTCATGTAGCGCGCAATATTGGGGCTACAGTCTGATGCATAATAAAGGACTGATTGATCATCCTCAACAGAGAGCAGCGGCGTGAGTTCAAGGGCTTTAATAAGTGTATACAGCTTTTCAAGGGTTTCATCTTTGATGCAAAACCGAAACAGGCAAACTCCTTCTGCCGAAAAAAGCACGGCGCCATTGTTGGCAATTACGGGAAGATTCAGCGGTATACCTTGAAACAACTGCCGTATAGAAAAATAGCTTCTGGCGCTTGCCACTGAAAACTGAAGTCCTTTTTGGAGGGCTTCAATCAAAACGCCTCGCGTATAGGGACTTATTTCGCTCTGCGGGCTCAATAACGTCCCGTCTAAGTCCGAAATATAAAGCTCACGCGCAAAATCCACTGGCTCCACATTCATTATAATCATCATTGCCCCCTAGTGCCAGACTTTTTTTGAAAATAGCATTTTAATTTATTATAAATGATTAGGGTGTCAAAAGCCCGTAGTTGATCTTATTCATACTGCATATAGTTCCGGAATGTTCAACTGGAACTATATGTAGTATGAATATTTGAGAAACTTACTTTTGACACTCTAATTATAAATGATTAGGGTGTCAAAAGCCCGTAGTTGATCTTATTCATACTGCATATAGTTCCGGAATGTTCAACTGGAACTATATGCAGTATGAATATTTGAGAAACTTACTTTTGACACCCTAGTCATAAATATGCCTCTATTGTACCACAAACCCTAGAGGTTAGGCATCGGTTATCCGGCCCTTGATCTCTAACTACGGATCCTTGATTCCAACTGCGTTTCATCTTTCGCTTTCTTTATGCTTTAAATGGTGGTATAATTACTCCGCGATAACTTGGCATTAGAGAAACTGAAAAACAAGGAGAATAAAATGAGCTTATATAGCGATTGGCAAGACCGTACGGAAGCCATAGACACAAATGAGGAGCATGAGGCGTTTTGGAAAAAATATTTTGAACATGAGAAAGAAAACTACAAGACAATACTCGGCACTAAGAATCCTGTACTGAAGGGCACACTTGCTGAATTGGCAGCGTCTTTCAAAATGGACAACGAGACTTTTGTGGGGTTCATTGACGGCGCCAACACTTCTTTCGCAGAAGAAGTCGACCTTGAAAGTTTGACGCCAGAAACAGAACTTAACTGTACCTTTGATTTTGAAAAGCTCCTTTTCAATATGCACTCCGCAAAAGCGGATTGGCTTTATGAACTCGAAGAATGGGAAACTATTCTCGATGCTGAAAAACGCCTTGAAATTCGCAAAGCCCACGCAAAATCAAAAACAGTCATCAACACAGAAGAAAAAATTGGTCGAAATGATCCTTGTCCGTGTGGCAGTGGCAAGAAGTATAAGAAATGTTGCTTGAATAAATAGAATGGGGCCGTATCAAAAAACGATACAACCCCGCCGTATCGCTTCGCTAGTCGAATGTCCCAGTGGGACGCCGAATCGCTAACGCTGTCCGAATGCTCCTTTGGAGCGTTAAAGAGACAAAGACAGTGGAAAAAGTAAATTCGAAACCAACAAAATGATGAGGCTCAATCAAAAATAGAAATTTTTGATTGAGCCTTTTTTTATGCGTTTAAAATTTCTTTGAAGTATTGTTCGAGGTCTGAGGAGAGCTGAGCTGTGCTTTCGTATTTTGTGGGATCAAAGTGTTTGCCAAGTGTTATTTTGACTTCAGCCGGATGGATGATGAGAGAACTTTTTTTCATCATGTTAAAAGAACCGTCGATAATCACTGTTACGATGGGCACGCCTGCTTTCGTAGCGAGCTTTAAGCTTCCGGGTTTGAAATCTTGGAGCTTGCCATCTTTGCTTCTTGTCCCTTCAGGGAAAAGTACCAGATTGTATCCTTGTTTGAGGATGTCCGCTCCCAGTTGGATGGCTTTCATGGCTTGTCTTGGATTGCCTCTCTCTATAAAAACGCAGTGGAGAAGAGACATCCATGCACCTATAAACGGCAATTTTCCATTTTCAACTTTCGATAAAAACCCGACCTTCGACGTCACGCTGCTTATAATCAATGGAATGTCGAAATTCCCCTGATGGTTAGCGACAATTAAAAAAGGCGCATCTGGAAGCGCTTCAACCTTATGTACTGTCACCCGGGCTCCCGCAAGGTCTACTCTGCGTTTTGCCCACCTACCTGCAACATCATAGACATAGGCGTCAGCCTCGGTTTGAAGCCCTTTTTTCTTGAGTGCAGTCGACTTAACATAGGCCGGTATCAGAAAAAACATAGAGCTCCACATGGCTGTAAACCAAATAATTGTTCTGATCATTCGCTCATCTCCCTTTGGTTTTTAAGGCGTTTTCAAAATAAATACTGCTGCTGGGATAAGCGAGCTTCATGGACAAATTCTCAACTGCTTCTAGTACATAAAAATGAACCTGCTCGTTGATTGCCAAATAATTTGCCCAGTCCGAATCCTTGGTGAGATAATGGACGAGCACTTCAAGTCCTGAATTCCCTATGCCTTTAAACCGGACCACAATACTTGTTCCATCAATTCCTTCAGCATGCTCCAAGAAGTCTTCTAGAGCGTTCATCAAAGTGACGATTTCTTCTTTACTGGTTCCAATAACGAAGGTCAAAATAAATTGATACTTTCTCATATCCCGCCTTGTGTAGTTGACGATGGCTTCGCCGGCAATTTTGGCATTGGGAAGGGTGACAAATTCTTGCTCTAATGTTCTGAGCCGCGTGCTTCTAAAGTTAATATCTACAACTATGCCATCGATGCCATTGGATAGAATCCGATCTCCCACATCAAAAGGTTTGTCAATAATCATGGTGATACCTGCAAAAACATTTGAGAGGGTGTCCTGTGCTGCTAGTGCAAAGGCGAGACCTGCGATTCCAAGTCCTGCCACTAGAGCTCCAACATCGATGCCCACTTGAGACAAGACGACGGCGACGGTGATAATCACAAGGACAAAACGATAGACCCGCACGCTAAATTGTTGTAGAAGTACGCTCCTGCCTACGTTCATTTTCTTCTCAAGTCCCCTAAAGAGAAAACTAAAAAAACCTTCCAATCGCATAAGGGTATAAGAGACCAGAATAATAATCATCACTTTAAAAGTAAAGAGTACGTAGGGACTATGGGTTATTTTTCCTGGTATAAAACCAGCGGCAATGCCAAGTCCTATCAAACAAAAAAGTGCTCTGAGAGGTCGTCGAACAGGGTCGCTGTAACGACTTTCCCAGTCACCGTAAAACCTCTTCAAAGTCGCATTGGCAGCCCCAAGCAACGCATTTGTGAGCTTACCCCTCAGCAGTATAAATGTGAGGGCAATTAGAAAGGCTATCAAAAAAACACCTCGCGTCGCCCCCATAAAAGGCGCCTCCATAAAAGTCAAAAAAACCGTATAAAACTCTTCAAGTGTACCCATGGACCCCCCTAACCTTTTCTGAACGATAAGCGATAATGTCATCCATTAACGACACTCTCAAATCATGCGCGTAAAGTGACCGGAAATGGTCTCGACCCCAAAACAATCACCCGGTTACTACCGTCCCACTACTGCCCCACGCGAAGCGCCGAACT
>JBBRGL010000038.1:0-13359 GCA_038240675.1 Peptostreptococcales bacterium | reverse complement strand
GTGGTGTCTTTGCCTGTGGAGGCTTCCATCATGCGTCCATACCCCCCTATTGGTTTTAGAGCGGGTTCTATAGAAGGCAAGCTCTCAATATTGCCTATGCCGAGTGCTCTCATGTGAGGAATAGCGAAATTTCCTGTTTTTGCAATGTGCTCGAGGGTATTTACATCAAAATCTCCAAATTCTTCAGCATCGGGTAATGCACCCACGCCTACACTGTCCATAACGATTAGAATAACTCTTTTCATTTCAACACTCCTTCTATTTTGCTTTTGCTTTTGCCTTTGATTTCTTTTTTATTTTTGTACATTTCTGTATCTGCCAACTCAATCAGCTCTTCAACGCTAAACATCTTGTTGGGTTTGTAGCCTGAAAATCCACAACTCACTGCAATAGGATAAGGTTTGTTATGCAGTGCATTTGTCTTATAGAGCTGATTTGAAACCCTTTTCCAAGGGACATCGACAGCATCTACATGACAATCGTCAAAGCAAATGATGAATTCGTCTCCGCCGTAACGAAAGACAAAATCCGAATCCCGCAAACAGTCTTTAATGGATTTGACAATGGCTTGAATCATGAAATCGCCCTCGTTGTGACCATAGCGATCGTTGACTTGCTTTAAGTTATTCACGTCAACAAAAGCCACTGTGAAATCGGTATCGGTGTTCCTGTAAAGCCGCATCCTGTTTTGAAGCATCTGAAGTCCGGTCGCCCGATTAAAGGCCCCAGTCATTTCATCCACTTCAGCTTTAAACAACACCTCTTTAAAGCGGAAATGATTTAAAATAAAGTGATTTATAAAATAGAAAACCAATATAATCAGTATATTTATTGCCAGAACACCGAGCATCAAAAATACATTGAGATTTTTGATCATGACCAAACCATGATTGTTGATGCGGGAAAAACGGTATATGCTGTTCATAAGAAATAACATGATGACAATTAATAGAAAATTAAATATAAACAAGAGGTTGAAACCCCTGTAAAAACGCGTCGCATTGACTTTCGCAGTGTATAAAATCAATCGGTAAACCAAAAATAGCACCAGAAAAATAAGACTTCGAAAGATCAAAAGTTTAAAATTTGAAGAATAACTCAAGAGTTGCGCATATAAGTCGATGTGGTATAAGTTGAGAAAAACGAGTCCATTGAGCAGGTGGGATAAGCTAAACAACATATATGTAATAACAGTGGAGACGCTGGCCTCAAAAACGGTTTTTTGATACAAGAGACGCGCTCCAAAAATCATGGTGACCGCTAAAATCAACTGTCCTTTTAAATCTGGTCGCGTTAAAAACAAAGCAAATCCTAAACAAAGCGCCATTAAAAGAACACGGTTAAAACGGGTTCTGGACACTTTAGGAGAACCGAAATTTAGAGCTATAGCCAATACAAAGGCATCTAAAAAAGCAAAGAACCAACTGATGATAGACTGAATAATCATAGTGTTCTACCCCAATACTGATTTTACGCCTTATTGAATGTTACTTCCGTCGTGGACCAACCGAGTCAACACACTGATAAAGTCGCCGTTTGTAATTTTGATATAACCCTCTGTAAAATTGAGACCAAAATGCTTTTCATACAAAGGTTGGTTGCAATTGTCAACAGCGAGTTCAATGGTGTTTCGAATTGCACGTTCAACCCGCGTGGGCGATGAATCATATTTCTTGGCAATAGTTGGATAAAGGGACGTTGTCACCTTGTTGAGGTAAGTCAAATCTTCATCTACAAGTGCCAGTGCTTCTTTGATATAGTGAAAACCCTTAGTGTGTACTGGAATTTCAAAATGGCTTAAAACTCTTGAGATATAAACACTACTGTCAATGCCATTGTTGACATAGCGAGAAGGAATTTCGCGATCCGTTTCCATAAACTGTCTGATGCGTTGCACCATAACATCAATTTCAAAGGGTTTGATCATATAATAAGAAGCGCCTAAATCCATGGCTCTGTAAGTGACTTCGTCTTGGCCTACTCCTGAAAGTACAATGACCTTAGGTTTTTTATCAAGGCTGGTGCTCCATTTTTCATTCAACTTTTCGAGGACACCTAAACCATCCAAGTGAGGCATAATAATATCTAAAAGGAGTAGATCAGGGCTGAATGTCTCAATGGCTTTCAGCGCTAAAATACCATCTGTTACGACGGCGACAACTTCAAAATCATCAGATCTGCTCAATCCCTGCTCGATAAGGGCGGATATTTTGGGATTGTCGTCTGCAATCACCACTCTGATTTTAAGCATATGTTTCACCTCTAGTTGTTTGCTTGTGGCGTTCGATATTGGCCATAAGCTCTCTGACGTGTTCTATTGTTGAGTGGGTTTGATGTGCCCCACCAATCATGCGTGCCAACTCTTCTTGTCTTCTGTTGTCGGTCAAAAGTTCAAGCTGCGTTTTTGTGGTGGAATCATTGGACTCTTTAGAAATTAAATAGTGGAAGTCCCCCATCAGTGCCAATTGCGAGAGATGGCTGATGCAGAGAACTTGATGGTGAAGAGATACCTTGTATAGCTTTTCAGCCACAATGCTGGCTGTTTTGCCACTGATCCCTGTATCCACTTCATCAAAAATAAGCGTTGAAATCATATCTTGCCTTGCGAGTATGACTTTGAGAGCCAACATGACACGGGACATTTCACCACCTGAAGCCACTTGTTTAAGTGGTCTCACCATTTCTCCCGGGTTGAAAGACACTAAGAACTCCACAGATTCAACACCTCTTTTTGAAACGCGGTATAAACCATTTTGGTCTGCTAAATCAGAAAATTCAACGACAAAACGAGATTTTTCCATATTGAGTGACTTGAGTTCTTCAGACATCTCACGTTCAAAGCGTTCGGCGACATTTTTACGTATTTTGGTCAACTTTTGTGCAATCATTAAATAACTTTGATAGAGTGTTTCGCGTTGCTCAAGATAGGTTTCGCGCAGTGCGCTTAAATTTTGAAGTTGTTCCAGACGCACCTCGGCATCTTGCTTAAAGCGGAGAATAATCTCAACTGAATTGCCGTACTTTCTTTTGAGGAGGTTAATGCGGTCCAAACGTTTTTCTAATGCATATAGACGTTCGTCATCCATTTGAATTTGATCTTTATAATGCCTCAGTTGGTGCGAAAAATCATCTGCTTGGTAAATCAAATCATTGAGTTGATTTGAAAGTGCTAAAAGAGTTGGTGATAGACGTACAAACCGTTTAAGGTTTTTGTATTCGAGTTGAAGTGAATGCATCAGCGACGCCTGGTCATCAGCGCCATTCAGTGCACCATCAATCACGGAAAGTGTTCTGAGAAGCGTTTCTGAATCCTTCAGCAGTTCAAATTCCGCTTCGAGTTCATCGTCATCCACAGTCAATTGAACACTTTCGATGTCTTGAATTTGATAAGTTAGAAGTTCAATTTGGCGGTTAGCTTCTTCATCGTCAATTTTCAAATGAATGAGCTCAGTGTCCTTGAGTTTGTAAGCGTCTATGACTTCAACGAGAGACTGAAGTGTTGGGCTTATTTCATCCCCATAAGCATCGAGCATTTCTACATGTTTTGAGTTATGGAGAAGTGCTTGATGTTCATGTTGACCATGAATATCAACCAGCACATCTCCTACTTCTTTCAAAAGTTGAAGCTGAACAGGGTTACCATTGATTTTTGCGTTGCTTTTCCCAGATTGAAGAATTTCTTTTTCGATGATGAGCTCGGATGTCCATTCGAACTCAGGATGCTCGTGTGCAAGAAAAATGAGCACTTTGGTGTTGATTTGAAACTCGGCATGAAGCTGTGTTTTTTCTTGGCCTGTTCGGATAAAACTCTTTGATGCTCTTGCCCCTAATAGAACTGTCAAAGCGTCGATGAGAATGGATTTTCCGGCACCTGTTTCGCCAGTGATGACGCTTAGACCATTTTCAAAAGTCACATCAAGATCGTCAATCAATATGAAGTTTTGTATTCGCAGTCTTTTCAGCATATTGATTCTCCAGTTTTTATTTAATCATATTGTTAAGCACTTCAATAATGTAGTCTACATTGTCTAGATGGCGTGCAACCAAGAAAATTGTATCGTCCCCTGCAAGTGTACCGACAACTTCCTTAAGGTCAAGGGAATCAAGGGCTGCAGCGGCTGCCTGAGCTGCGCCAGGTAGGGTTTTGACCACGACGATATTTTGAGCAAAATCAACTTGAAGGACACTGTCTTTGAATATTTTGATGAACCGTTCAGTGATGACATTGTCTTGATGTTTGATGGTGGCGTACTTGTAGCGACCGGATTTAGTCAACACCTTAATAAGGCGCAATTCTTTTATATCGCGAGAAACTGTGGCTTGAGTAACTTTGTAGCCTTCCGATTGTAACCGGATCGCCAATTCATCTTGCGTTTCAATTTCATTTTGATCTATCAGGTCTAAAACTTTACTATGTCTAGAATACTTCATATGGCCTCCTATTAGCGTGAGATTAACCAATTTAATTATACATTGAATAGTCAAAAAGATGAAATTATTTTAATAATTCGTGGGCTTCTTCAACAATTTTTTGAATACCTTCATGCGAAAGCACCCATGTTCCGCCTTTTTTGACGTAACACAAAAATTCAATATTTCCTTTTGGACCAGTAATGGGTGAAAAAGTTATGTTTTCAATCTCTAAATTGAGATCAATAATACGTTCAACAGCCTCGTAGAGGACATCCATGTGAATTTTAGCATCCTGTATAACACCACTTTTTTTCATACGCGCCTTGCCTGCTTCAAATTGAGGCTTAATAAGGAGGACCATTTCGTACTCCGGCTTAATAAGTTCAATTGCTTTAGGGAGGACGAGTTTAAGGGATATAAACGACACATCGACTGAAATGAAATCCAAGGGTTCAGCAATCAATTGAGGGTCTAAATGTCGTATGTTTGTGCGCTCAAGATTGATGACTCTAGGATCTTGTCTAAGCTTCCAATCCAATTGACCATAGCCCACATCTACTGCATAGACTTTGGTAGCGCCATGCTGGAGCATGCAGTCAGAAAACCCGCCCGTAGATGCGCCGATATCCATGCAAATTTTATTTTCGAGATCGATACGATACACATCGATGGCCTTTTTTAATTTATTACCCCCTCGGCTCACAAAATTATCCTCTGGCTTTTCGACGACGAGGGCAGCCATTTCGTCTACCATGTCGCCAGGTTTTGTGAGAAGGACATCATTGAGGCGAATAAGGCCTGCCATAATGGCTCTCTTTGCTTTTTCTCTTGAATCATAAAACCCTTTATCAACCAAAAGATTATCGAGTCTTTGTTTCATTAATAACCTCCACTATGGTCTTTGCAATGTTCATAGGCGTTAGGCCTAACTCTTCAAATAACGCTTCGGTGTCCCCGTGACCAACAAAGGTATCCGGTATACCCAAATGGGTAAAATGAATGGACATGCCTTCTTTCTGACATAGTGCACTGAGCAGCTGTCCATAACCCCCAATAATAGCGTGGTCTTCCAAGGTGATGATCTGTTTTGACCGTTTAAGTTTATCGAGGTTCTCTCCGTGTCTGGAATCTTTAAGCCATTTTTTGCTCCAGAGATTGACTTTGATCCCTTGGATACTGAGAATTTTAATAGCTTCGGTTGCTTTTGCATGCATTGTGCCTATGGCAACTAGAGTCACTGTAGACCCTTGATCATCCCATTCATCCTCAAGTGTACACTGAAAAGATTCTTGATAGGAGTATGCGGTGCCTCGTGGATACCGGATGGCGACTGGACCATCTGGAGAATCAAGCGCAAACTCAAGTGCAGCCCTTAAATCATTGCCATCTTTTGGTGCAATGAGGGTCAGATTTGGAATGTGCAGCAAAAAAGCTAAATCGTACACGCCGTGATGGGTTTCACCGTCATTGCCCACTAGACCCGCACGGTCAATGGCAAAAACAACAGGCAAATTTTGAATACAGACATCGTGAAGGACCTGATCATAGGCTCTTTGTAGAAATGTAGAATATACTGCGAATATTGGTTTTAGGCCTTGGATAGCCATACCAGCTGCCAATGTGACGGCATGTTGCTCAGCGATGCCCACATCGACAAACTGATCTGGGAATTGTTTTACAAAAGATTTGAGGCCGGTTCCAGTAGGCATAGCAGCAGAAATAGCAATGATTTTAGGGTCGTTAGAAGCAAGGCGCGAGAGCGTTTCTCCAAAAACTTCGCTAAAGCCCTTTGAATTTGACTTTCCTTTCACTAGACCACTTGAACGTTCAAAAGCGCCAATGCCGTGAAACTGCTCTGGATTATTCAGCGCAGGCGCATAACCTCTCCCCTTTTGCGTTATAAAGTGAACAATAACGGGGCCCTCTACGTGTTTTGCCATCTCGAGGGCTGAGAGTATGTCTTTCATATTGTGCCCGTCTACAGGTCCGATATAGGTCATGCCTAACTCTTCGAAAAGCATACTGGGTAGGATTACTTGTTTGATGCCGTCCTTAATTCTCGAAATAGCGTCTACAAAAGCTCCCCCTAATTTAGGGATGCGCTTAATCAAATGTTGAACATCGAGTTTCGCTTTGTAGTAATGGGGATTGGTTCTGATTTTGCTTAAGTGCTTATTGAGTCCACCGACATTTTCGGATATAGACATATCGTTGTCATTGAGGATGACAATGACTTTCTTCTGGCAGTGCCCTAAGTGATTGAGCGCTTCAAAAGCCATACCACCGGTCAATGCACCATCGCCGATAATCGGCACCACGTGATAGTCAAGCCCTGCTTGATCCCGCGCATAGGCCATGCCTAAAGCAGCTGAAATCGAGGTTGAACTATGCCCCGCTTGAAAGGCGTCGTGCTCACTTTCCGAGCGCTTTAAAAAGCCACTTAAACCTCCCTTTTGTCTTAGGACTTTAAAAAGAGGATAGCGGCCTGTTAAGAGCTTATGGACATATCCTTGGTGCCCAACATCAAAAACAAGTTTATCTGTGGGACTATCAAAGGCGATGTGTAGGCCAACAGTGAGTTCGACGATGCCTAGGTTAGAGGAGAGATGACCGCCACATTCTGAAACAGCATCAATGAGCGTCTCACGTATTTCATGGCACAGGGCTTCGAGGGCTTGCTTATCCTCACTATTTAACTTACGAATACGCTTTAAAGACAAAAGCGCTTCAGATTCTTCTTTCATATGCACCTCAGTTTAATGATTAGAGTGTCAAAAGTAAGTTTCTCGATTATTCATACTGCATATAGTTCCAGTTGAACATTCCGGAACTATATGCAGTATGAATAAGAATAACTATGGGCTTTTGACACCCTGATCTTAATTAAATCATATAATTTGCGATGACAATACCAAGGATAGCCCCAATAAAGACTTCAAAAGGTGTATGTCCCACAAGTTCCTTCAACCGTTCCTGCTCAATGGGCTTGTGTTGATACAAATCATCAAGCATGGTATTGAGAATAATGGCCTGTTTACCAACGGCACGTCTAACCCCCGAAGCGTCATACATAACAATCATGGCAAAAGAGATCGCCGTGGCATAGAGAGCAGAATCCCAGCCATAGGCTATTCCAATAGCAGTCGAAAGGCCCATAACCGTTGATGAATGAGAACTCGGCATGCCCCCTGAGCCAACAAGCCGATACAAATTGAGTTTTCTTTCAAAAATCAAAGTAAAAATAACTTTGAGTGCCTGCGCAATAAACCAAGACCAAAAAGCCACTGCAAATATTTTGTTGTGGTATAACCCTGTTATAAAGTTCATGAACATCCCCCTAAAAATCGCGCTTAAGCATATCGAGTGCGAGTTCTTTTAGAAACAAACTGTCTTCGCCAAAGATCTCAATAGATGCCAAAGCTTCTTGTGTCAATAACTGTGCTTTCTGCTTTGCGCCTTCTAACCCGAAGAACTTTGGATAGGTAGATTTTTGATTCTCAACATCGCTACCAATGGGTTTGCCTAACTTATCTGCATCACCAATCAAATCTAAAATATCGTCGATGATCTGAAACGTTAATCCAATGCATTCGCCATAGCGTTTTAATGCAGCTATTTGCTGTTCTGAAGCATTTGCTATATGAGCGCCACTTTTCAACGCAGCAGTAATGAGCGCACCCGTTTTGTGTTTATGGATAAATTCAAGGGTTTCTAAGGGAATGCTGACGCCTTCAGAAACAAGGTCTGCTGCTTGGCCGATAATCATGCCCTTCGAACCAGAAGCCTGAGCGATAACCTCCATAGCGAGTAGTAAATCGCGGTTCATGTCCCCTTTTAGCACTTCAGCAAGCATCACTTCCATAGCGGTGTTCAAAAGGCCATCGCCTGCTAGAATAGCCATACCTTCGCCGTACACTTTGTGATTCGTCAATTTGCCTCTTCTATAGTCGTCATTATCCATCGCGGGCAAATCATCATGGATCAATGAATAGGTGTGGATCATTTCAATAGCGACTGCAAAGGCTTCAGCCTTTATTAAATTGCCACCGCATATGCGGCAAGCCTCAAGGAGCAGTATGGGTCTAAGCCGCTTCCCGCCTGCTTCTAAACTATATTGCATGGCTTCAAATAGGATTTTTGCATGGAGAGGTTGATCAGACAACTGTTGATACAAAACCTTTTCAAAAGCTTGCTTTCGAACACTCAAAGCTTCTTTAAGCATGTTTACTCCTCCACTGGCTTAAAATCAATCAAAGTCTCATTCATGAGCAGTTTTACTTTAGTCTGAGCCATTTCCAATTGCTCTGAACAATTTCGATAATGAAAAATCCCCTCTTCAAAGAGTTTTAAACTATCGTTTAAAGGGGTTTGTCCTGTTTCAAGAGCTTTGATAATGGTGGTTAGAGATTCTAGATGGCTTTCATAACTCAAGGGACTACTCATGGTCCTCCTCCTCGATAACTTGACAAGTTGCGGTTCTATTTAAGCGTTTGAGTTGAATAATATCCTGTGATTTCAAGGGTTCTGCCGGAGATAATACGACGTCGTTGTGATACAAGAGGGCGTATCCCTTCTCAAGGGGTTTTAGGGGATTGTTGCCCTGTAGCTCAGAACCTGCAAGCTTTAGACGGTACGACAACTGCACAAGGGTATTTTCTATACCTAAGGTCAGGTGTCTATATTCGTAGTCTAATACGTCAGACTTATGCTTAATGAGCCGTTTTAAAGAATCGGCCTGTTTGCTAATATCCAAGGCTTTTAGGGTATTCATACGGCGCTCTAGGCCTTTTTCAATAGCGTAAACCAAGGTGTCATACAGTTGATCCACCGTTTCTCGCAGTTGTTGTTTGCTGATACAGGAGGCTTCAGCAGCAGCTGTAGGCGTTGGGGCCCTGAAATCGCAGACAAAATCCGTTATCGTAAAATCCGTTTCGTGGCCAACGCCTGAAATAATGGGAATGGTGGCACTGAAAATGGCATCCGCCACTACCCTCTCATTAAATGCCCATAATTCTTCAATTGACCCTCCACCTCTGGCGACGATAATGAGATCTACACGGTGATTATGGGCCTTTTGAAGTGCGGTCACGATTTCAGAAGGGGCATCTTTTCCTTGAACCGAAGTGGGAATAAGGATGATTTCAGCGATAGGACGCTTTCTTCTATAGACAGACAGCATATCCTGAAGTGCAGCACCGGTTTGAGAAGTGATTAGTGCTATTCGACTAGGATTATGCGGAATTTTCTTCTTTCTTGATTCCTCGAAATAACCAAGCAGTTGAAGTTCCTTTTTTAAAATTTCGAATTGCTTGAATAGGTCACCTGTGCCTGCTTCTTCCATGGACTTGACATAAAACTGATATTTGCCATCCTTTTCAAAGACAGAAATTGTGCCTTTAATGACGATGTGCATGCCATCAACGGGTTCAAAACCTAGATCTTGAAGAGATGGTTTAAAAAATACGCAGGGTATTTTTGCCCCATCGTCCTTGAGCGTAAAGTACATATTGCCGGTAGTATGCAGCTTAAAGTTAGACACTTCACCTTGTAGAGACATATGTCCTAGGACGGGATCAGATTTAAATATGCGTTGTATATAGGCTGTGGCTTCTGTGACGGTCAGTATTTTTAGTCGCATATCATCAAAAATGCCTCCATGACATTCTCCACGAGCATCGCGATTGTCATAGGGCCAACACCGCCAGGTACAGGCGTCAAATAGCCTGCGTGATCAACTAAACTTCCATAGTCAGCATCTCCACAAACTTTACCCTCTACTACGTTGATGCCTGCATCGATAATCACAACACCAGCCTTTACCATATTGCCTGTCAATAGATTAGGACGACCAACGCCGAGCATAATCACGTCAGCTTGAAGGGTCATCTCTTTAAGGTTTTTTGTCTTTGAATGGCAGACAGTCACAGTCATGTTTTCTCTGAGGAGAAGGTCTGCAATGGGTTTTCCCACCACGTGTGAGCGTCCAATGACAACGGCGTGCTTTCCAACCAAATCAAGATTCAAATTTTTGAGGAGTCGGTGCATGCCTTTAGGCGTGCAGGGAACAAAGCACTTGGCAGAGGTATAGAATTTGCCAATGTTAGCGGAACCTGCTGAGTCTACATCTTTATGAGGGGCGATTGCCTCTCTAATGGCATGTTCATCATAGCCTTTAGGAAGGGGCAATTGAACCAAAATACCGCAGTAGGCACTGTTTTCATTGAGTTCATGGACTTTAGAAAGGAGTACTTCCATAGTGGTGCCCAATGGATAATCAAAACGATCCGCTTTAAGTCCAATCTCGACACATTTCTTGATGATGCGATTGACATATAAATGTGAAGGTCTATCCTCACCTACAAATACGATTGCTAGACCTGGTTTGTTGCTCGTTTGGCGACTTGCTTGATCTATTTGATTCTTTAACGCTTCAAAAACCAGTTCTGCTTCGCGATTTCCATCAATGATATGTGTCGACATCTTAAAAACCTCCCTTTAAATAGGCTTCTGAAGCCAAAAATGCAATGCCGGCTGCATTGTCCGTCGAAAGTGCAGGACTTCCAAATTTCACGCAACGTTTTAGAGGAAAATTGGCCTCTAAAATGGCTTGTCTAACCACGGCGCTTGCACTGACGCCGCCTACTATGAAGACCTGCTCAGTGTTTGTAGGAAGGCCGCTCATAAGTCTCACCAAAGTATTTGCAACACCTATAAGTAGACTTTTGTATATATCTTTAGGATCTTTACCCTTTTGATCATAGAGGTGTTTAAGTTTGTTTTCATAGCCCGATAAATTAAAAAAGCCCCTCTCGATTCGCGGGTTGATGGGTATAAAATCCTTTTTAAGAGTGGATTCAAGGGCTAGGGCGTCCATAGACTGACCGGCTGGAAAAGGGAGTCCGCTATAGACCCCGAATCGATCAATAAGTTGGCCAAAGCTAATGTCTAAGGTGCCGCCAATAACTGTGGCGTTATAGCCAAAATGCGCATTTCTGTCGGCGCTAACAACTTCAGTAGTCCCACCAGACAAGTGAAAGGCAACAAATCGATCAAGCAGGGGTTGTCCTGCCTGAACAGCTGCCATATGGCCATCCTGGTGTGAAAAAGCGAGCATTGGGCAATCGAGAGCGACACTTAGGATTGTAGCGCAGTTTTGACCAGCTAAAAAAACGGGCATATAGGAATTTTCTTGGGTTCTGGGTGCAGAACTGTAACCCACCACCGAAATAGAATCAAAAGCAAAGGAGCCCTTGATGGACTCCATCATCTGCGTTAAATTTTGAGTATGTTGAAACAAAATATCCGATTGTCTCAGTCCCACATCTCCAGCAGGCACCTTAATTGGCCGTCTCAAATCGCGGAGAATATCAGGCCCTTCCGTAATGGCAATGGAGGTTGTGTAACAACTGGTGTCTATTCCAACAGCTCTGATTTTAGGCCTCTGCATAGCGACTGAGAATGCCATTGATAAATTTACCTGCCTCATCGTCGCTGAATTTTTTTCCGAGATCAATCGCCTCGTTGATGGATACTTTTCGAGGGATATCCTCTATATAGAGCATTTCTGTCAGTGCAAGTCTCAAAATTGAAACTTCAACTTTGTTGACCCGGTCTACCTTCCAATGATCTGAAGCCACTTCAAGTAACGCATCAATCTCAACGCGATTCTTTAAATACTCAGCCAGTACAAGCTTGTAATAGGCTAAATTATTGTCTTCAGGTTCGGCAGAACTGTTTTTTAGAACAAATTCTTCAGTAAATTCCTGATGAATTTCCATTTGATATATAAGATGCATAGCAAGTTCTCGGGTTTGTTTCCGATTCATGATTCCTCCTAAAGAAATTGAGTATTAAACCGTGGCAGCAGGTTTTTCTTCCTTTAGGTTAATGCCCACGACGTGAACATTGACAACCTTAACAGCAAGACCTGTCATGGATTCCACAGAACGCTTCACAGCCTCTTGGATTTCCCATGCCACTTCAGGGATTTTGATGCCAAAATCCACGATAATATTTAAATCAATTTCCACTGTTTTTTCATCAGTGTTGACTTTGACCCCTTTGGTTAAATTCTTTTTGCCAAAGATTTCGACCAATTCACCCGCTATACCCCCACTGAGTCCATTGACTCCTTGAATTTCCGTGGCGGCTATATTGGCGATTGTCCCAACAACATCGTCAGAGATCCGCACCTCGCCATATTCCAATACCTCTAGATTTGAAGCTTCGCTCATAAGACACCTCCAAACCTTCTAACGAAGGTTAATGTATAACGCATATAATTTCTAAGCAACTTCAATTATATCAAATACCACTTGATTTATCAATGTCATGAGATTATCTCACTTATAAAGAACAAAAGGCTGTGTCATGTACCACGACACAGCCTTTTAGTGTATTATTCTTTTTCTTTAGGCTCTTCACACTTACAACTGCAATCGCAGTCGCAATCATCTGAGATGACAATAACGTGGTTGCAGTTTGGACAAGTGATTTCAGTTTCGCAATCATCCTCAAGCAAACTTTCCTCATCGACAAGAATCACCTCGCCGCATTCAGGACAAAGGATTTCTTCATAAAAATCATCCTCTTCATCATCCTCTTCATCTTCTTCATAAAGATCATCTTCAAGAGCTGTTAAGTCTTCATCCATGGCTTCAACGTACTCATCAACATCTATCAAATCATCGTTCAATTCATTGATTGCCTCAGCAAATTCATCTAAAACATTCACGATTTCATTGAAAAGACGTCCTTCTTTAGATGTTTTATCCATATCCATGCCATCGATTAAGCCTTTGAGATAAGATACTCTTTCATACAAATAGTTCATAGAAACCTCCTCACAAATTTGTGATTAAAGAAACATTCGGTTAAACACGCGAAAGATAATCGCCTGTGCGTGTATCGATTTTAATGATGTCGCCTTCGTTGACAAACATAGGC
>JBBRGL010000037.1:0-13420 GCA_038240675.1 Peptostreptococcales bacterium | reverse complement strand
AGCCACTCGGACATCTCTCCTTATTTGGTTCTCAATGATTTGAAAAAGTGACGCATCAGCGAACTGCACAACTCTTCACTCACATGCGCCGTGACATCGACGTTGTGATTGTGATAAGACATACCGATTAAATCCACAGCCCCACCACACGCACCTGCTTTGAAATCCAAAGCACCGATAATGAGACGTCTAATGCGGCTTTGTATAATAGCACCTGTACACATTGCACAGGGCTCAATTGTAACATACAAATCACACCCTGTCAAACGCCAACCCCCTAGAGTCTTTGCAGCGTCACGCAGTGCATAAATTTCTGCATGGGCTGTCGGATCCTTGCCAGTCTCTCTTAAGTTATAGCCCCGACCGATAATTTGCCCCTCTTTAACGACGATGGCCCCGATGGGTACTTCTCCTAATGATTTGGCTTTTAAAGCCTCTTCAATCGCTTTCGACATCCAAAAGACGTCGTTCTCACCCTCTACACATACATTCATCATATCCTCTGACTCGCTTTACTTAGCTCTAGGAATACTGGGTAAGTGGCGCACCCGAAAGGAATTGAACCTTCGGCCTACCGCTTAGGAGGCGGTCGCTCTATCCAACTGAGCTACGGGTGCTGACTTTTTCGGAAACTCCGGTTATTTGTCCATGGAATACCCTTGAAAGTAAATCTCAGCTCTCATGGTCTTCCAAATATCCTGCTGTTTTTGAGTGCCGTCAAGGGTCCCCGCCAAGCTCGTAATAAGGATACGGTTAGGGGCAATGCCCTGAGTGAGCAAATAGGTACGAATGGCTTCAGCGCGTTTTTTTGCCAAGCCTTCATCGTCAGCTGTAACCTGATTTATAGAACCTGAATGCCCTTCAATAACGATTGGCATATCCTTGAAATTCAGTGCAGTTTCAATAAACGGCTTAAGTTCTTTCTTGGCTTGATCATCAAGACTGTAGTGATCAGGCTTAAAATAAACAATGGTGGCCACTTTAACAAGATCTTCTGCTATAGGCATTTCCGTCGTTGATTGAGTTGCTAAGTGATCTACATTGCAGTTATCCACCACGCCCAAAGTCGTGTCCAAAGGCGCTTCAGTTTCCGTGTTTGCCGTGGCGGATTCGGTTGATTCGGTTTGAGTAGCGGCTTCAGTTGCTTCTGTTTGAGTAGCAACTTCAGTTGTAGGATTGATCTGCTGATCAACCACTTTTCCAAAACTCTTTGAGAACTGCGTCCCAATCATAAATAGCCCATAGGCCAATAGCGTCACACAGAAAAAAAGCGCTATTTTGCCACGTGTGGTCAACCGATACCCTTCCATACTTCACCTCGTATTTAAATACACTCTTCTGCTTGAACATTGGTAAAATTTTGCTATTTTTTAGGTTTCACAAAATCGACAATGTTGATCACTCTTTGAATTTCATATTCAATGGTCGTGTTCTGTGTATCTTGAAACTTGTCTCGATCCATCATGGTTCGCTTAAGTTCCTCAATGCGTTTTTCAAGATCCTTGACCGTTGCAATTTGTTTTACACGCAGTTCCTCAGTCGTTGCAACAACACCTTCGAGTACATTGTTGAGTGAATCAATGCGCTTATATGCGTCATTGAGCAAATCATCAATCTTAATCTCAGACGCATTCATAATATTATGAACGGAATCTCGCTTAATATCAACGGGTAAATTTTCGGGCAAGGCTTTCATGTAGATATCCGCCATAAAAACCGTACGCTTAACATCAGTCTCTAAACCAAATTTTCTGTAGATGTCGTCAATACTGAGCAGTTTGTTTTTCTCGTAGGATTCTATCAAATTGTCCAGTTTCTTTTCGATGACAGATTCCTGAACAACAGCTAAAAGAGGCGCACTCGCAACCTGCTGATATGCATTTTGTTCCACAGTTTCAGTCATTTTAATAGGTGCAGTCGCGATTTCTACTGCGCTTGGTGTTGAAACAAGTGTAGCGATTACATCCATTTCCACATCCGCTTGTTCCTCTTTTTTGGCTATAAATTTGAATTTCTCTAATGCACCAATTAACTTATTCTTTTCTGACAAAATAACGCCTCCTATAGTCTAACGAATTTGAGATAACATTATTCATGATGTATTAAAAGCAATTGAGACTTTAACGCTTCAATCGTTTTAAGTCTATTGCTTAAAATAGCCTGCTTGACCCTCAAAATCTGTTCGAGGTATTGTTGAAAATGTGTAAGGTCTGTTATAAGTGTTTGTGTCCAGTAATAGCTATCCCGTTTCGTTTTTTCAATTTCATGTTCTTGAACCCTTATTGTCTCTTGAAGCTTTAAAACTTCAATTTCTGGGATGAGAGGCGTTTCTTTGCCATGAGAGAGCGCATTCTTTAAACATTCAAGACCCTCCGGCTTTATATAAATGACATTTTTCTCTTCTATAAGGTAAGGAGCCATCTCACTTTTCAACAAACTCATCTTTTTATACACAGTTACTTTGCTGACATTCAGTATTTTAGCCACTTCTATGACCCTATAAATAGAAATACCTCCTCAGATTTGGCTTCTATCTTAAACCGTTTTCAAGTTCTTGCAAATAATGCTCTATGGCTTCATCCTTCAAGAGAATATCTTGATCAACGCGATTGATCTGTGTTTTAAGTCGGCTGATTGCCTCTCTCAAATGATAGACTTTCATCTCCGAATCCATATCTGTTTCCAAAGCCAGTGACAAGTCACCAAAGTTCTCATGTCCCTGATCAACGAACTCTGGGTTAATTTGAGTTTCAACGGTAGTCGTTCGTCCTTCTAGATGCCGTGCAATGATTTTTACACCTTCTGCATCGATAAATGTAATGCCGTTTTCTTTGTGTATATTCAGCGATAAATGCTCACGTTGTTCAATGAGTTGGCTGTGAATATCAACGGTTGTTACGCCCAACATATGCGCCACTTGTTTGATTTTATACACAAGAACTCCCTTCCATTGCTTACAGTAAGTTTACTGTTAACATTCTATCTTAAAACACCATATTTATCAACATAAACCCTCAAATTACTGAACTTCATGTGGTCAATAAGCGATAATGTCCTCTTGCAGCGCAAGGGATTATGTCATCTGAATAGCAGATTGATTAGGGTGTCAAAAGTCCGTAGTTGATCCTATTCATACTGCATATGGTTCCGGAATGTTCAACTGGAACTATATGCAGTATGAATAATCGAGAAACTTACTTTTGACACTCAAATCATGAGCATAAAGTGACCTAAACGGGTCTCGACCCCAAAACAATCACTCCCATACAACCGTCCCACGCGAAGCGCTGAACGGCCCCACAACTACCGTCCCACTACTGTCCCACGCGAAGCGCCGAACAACCCTTTCGATTCACTCTGTTATTCTAAAGATCCAGTGTTTCAGGACATTTTCCATTTCACATCACACATGAACCCTCAAATTACTGAACTTCACTGAATCGGTTGCCGCGTGACTATTAAAGCGCTTAACACGCGGCATATGACCTATTCCGTTTTAAACCCCTTTACTCCCTCATTACAGTCAGTTGCCATCGAGTTGACAAGTTGGCAACTGAATTATCCACAGTATACACAGTTTAATCCACAGGGTTTTATAGTCTTTCAAAACTGGAACATTCCAATCAAATGAGTACTTGTAAACTTATGTAACTTTGTTTTAATGCCTTGGTTGCTTTTGATTATCCTCATGCATGTTGCTGTGTATAACATGTGTTATCCACATTATCCACAATTCTCGTGTATAACTTTTGGTTACCTCTTATCCCTTCAAAACCAAATGGAAATACGCCGCGCAAGTCTTTTTATGAAAAAAAAGTAAAATCGTTTTTTAGAGCATAATAATAAAGTATAATTAGCATCTATAAGTGTTTTAAATGTTTTCAATAACAAATCGTTTCGATATGATACAGTCGGAGATTCGCAGCTAATGACTATGTTTCATATTGGAACAGTCAGAAACCGTTATCCGTGCGTTTCAAATTGGAACACTTAGAGAGTCAAACCATACTTTTCTATCTTTCTGTAAAGCGTCGTTCTTCCGATACCCAAAAGCTCAGAAGCCTTGGTAAGATTCGATCTCGCCTCCATGATTGCACCTACTATTGCCTCTTTTTCAAGTGTTTCTAAGTGAAAACTCAATGTTTTTTCAACAACTTGAAGCTGACTAAGCTTTTGTTGAATATGGGTTGCTTTCAAAATTGGCGGTGTCTTGTGTTGTATAAGGATATCTTGCAAAACATACTGAAGTTCCCTGGCATTCCCAGGCCAATCCACCTTGACAACCACATCTAAAAAACTTTGCTCAACCAAAGGTTCACTTATGCCATACTGAGCTGATAATTCTTTAATCAGCCATAGCGTAAGGTCTTGAATATCGCTTTTTCTCTCTTTTAAGGCAGGTATGAATACTGTAAATAAGCCAATTCGGTGATGTAAATCTTCCCTCACTATACCCTGTTGCACAAATATTTTTAAGTCGTGATGCGAGCTAAACATAAACCTCACAGTCGACGCCATAGACTCGTTTTCTATATCCATGTACTTCAAAAGGCGCTTTTGAAGAGGATTAGGCAAGGATTCAATGTGGTCAATGTAGAGCGTTCCCCCTTTTGCTAAAGAGAGTGCACCAACTGCTTTGTCTTGAATACATCCAAAGAACAGCCTCTCCAAAGCCCTCAGAGGGATCGATTTGCAATCCAGTGCTATAAAAGGCCCTTTAGCTCTTCTGGAAGCGTGATGAATCCCTTGAGCAAGTGCGCTTTTTCCCGTTCCGCGATCCCCTATTATCAAAAAAGGCGCATCGTGGGAAGCTGCTTTCCGTGCATTGAGTACAGTCATCCGGATTAAATCGCTTTTGCCCTGTATATCCTCAAGTGTATAGAGCGTTTTGTGTCCCACCCACTGATTGGCAGCCGATATCCACATTTCACTTCGGCTGATCCCTACATATTTCAACCCGTCTATCTCAAGACATTGAACGATCAATTCATCTTCTTCAAAAGGATAGATCAACGTCGTTTCACTTTCCGCAAATGCTTCCCAAGTGGCTTTGATGAAGGGTTTACTTGTTTCTAATTGATAATAACTGTGCTCTGCTGTTTTCGAATGCGGTGACATCCGATCTCCAAAATGTTGATAAACGCACATAAATGGATTAAACTGCATATTTTCAGCCCTGTTTTGCGCCTCATTTGCATCTTGTTTGATTTTTTTGTCCCTGTAAACCACCACATCACTCTGAGCTGATTTAAACTCAAGCGATTCCACCGCGTCAATCAAAGAATCAAACGACGACTGAAACGTCTCATATTGATTTAATGGCATAATCAGGTTCAAATAGAAGTTGGCTTTTGGAAGCGGAATCGTCACCGATGCACAGGCATGGAGTTTTCTTTTGTAATGCTCGTGACCCAATAAAATTTCAGGACTATTGGAATCCAGCGCCAATTCAAGGGTGTTCGTCCCATGTTGCTCCTCCGAGAAATCAATGCCTTCAAAAATCCAATCATCAAAAGAATCCGAACTGTACAAGACTATCCTCTTTTGTGAGACAAAATAAAAATGAGGCGTTTCAAAAAAAGCCTTCATCAACTTTTGCACAGCGACGATCAACTGAAAGTTTTCCTTCTGAATTTGTTCAACATCTAGAGACAATGTGGTTTTTAATGTAATGCCTTCAGGATCCAAATTTTTCAAACGGCATCTCACCCAAGAATAAACCACTCTGTCTGGAATGATTTCTCTTTTTAAAATGCCCTTTTGAATAAAAAGACTCCACGCATCTTTCATGCGGCTATCATTTTGAATATAGTTTGACATCGAATCAATACCCCTCAAAACTCCGTCTTAGGAGGATTTAACACATCAATCAACTCTCAGTACAAAAACACATATAAAACGCGCCTTGTTTTACCTGACAAACAACCTTCCATAACCTGAATGAATAACAAGACAGTCGTTTTTCAGCAATTCACCATCTAAATTGATCAACTCTTTTTTTTCTGGATAAATTTCAACTGATTTTGCCTTCCAATAAATCACTTCTTCAAAAGCGAGATGTTGACCACTGTAAACTGTTGGTAACAACTTGAGAAGTTTAAACCGATTCATATTTTTCACGACGCAAATATCCACTTCTTCATCCATGAGTCGTGCTCTGGGAGTTATTTCCATTCCACCACCATAGTAACGACCATTTCCAACTGCGACCAAGTACGCTTTGAGGGTGATGGTTACCCCGTCTGTGACTATCCGATAATTCTTAGGTTTATAAAAAAGAATTGTCGCAAGCGCACTCAACAAGTAACTCTTTGAAGATTTGATCCATTTTTGAATCACCAAACTGTTCTCGACGATTTTTGCATCCAAACCCATAGATGCTACGTTGATAAATAGATTCTGATTTGAATCACAAACATGAAGGGAGACGAACGGCGACTCAAACAATCCTCCGATGATTTCGTCTAATACGCGCCCGTTATGATTTGGATGCACAGAACGATAAAGATCATTCCCTGTTCCAGAAGGAACAATAGTCACGCTTATGCGCTTACCCAGCACGCCTTTGATGACCTCTTGAACAGAACCATCTCCACCTGCAATAATAACCTCATCCCAGCCTTCATCAAGGGCTGCACACATTTCATAAATTTCGTTAGGACCGTTAGAAACAACCCATTCGTAATCCTCGCCGTCCGCTTCCAGTAAGGACTTTAGCAAACTAATTTGCGCGCTGGTGAAACCAAACCCCGCTACGGGATTTACAATTACTAAACGACCCACATTATTCTCCTTAAGTGTTCCACGTGGAACACTACATTTTTTCGATAAGATCTAAAAGTCGCATTAAATCCGAATCCGTATAATACTCTATTTGAATTTTCCCTTTTCGTTTCCCATTAATAATCTCTACGCGGGTACCGAATACCTCGCAAAACTTCTGTTCAACATCTCGAATATACAAATCTTTGTCCTTAATAACTTTACTTTTTTTCTTGACGGTCTTCTTCTTGAGATACTCTTCGAGTTCTCTGACCGTCAATTGTTTCTCTTTGCAAAGCATAGCGATATGATACTGTTCATCGTATTTTGGGATGCCTGCAAGACATTTTCCATGCCCACTGCTTAATTTTCCCGAGATAATATCCTGTTGTACGCGGTCATCAAGGTTGATCAACCTGAGGGTATTTGCAATGTAAGACCTGCTTTTCCCAACAACTTCAGCGACTTTTTCTTGCGTATAGTGGTGTTTATCCATCAATGAGCGATAAGCCATAGATTCTTCAATAGCATTTAAATCCTCTCTTTGAAGGTTTTCAATTAAAGCAATTTCAACATATTTTTCTTCTTCAACATTTAAAATGATAGCGGGTATAACCTTTAATTTAGCCTGTTTAGACGCTCTCCATCGTCTTTCTCCTGCAACAATTTCATACCCACTTTTGAAACTTCTGACGATAATGGGTTGAAGGACGCCGTGCTCTTCTATTGATTTACACAGTATATCAATCTTCTCTTTATCAAAATGCTTACGCGGCTGATCTTGGTTGGGGATAATATGATCAATGTCAATTTCATCGACTCTCTTCTTTTCAATGGCCTCAGAAACGATACTGTCTTCCATTGACTCTGGTATAAGGGCTGAAAGACCCTTCCCTAATCCTCTTTTAACACTCATACTTGACCTCCATTGCGATTGACAAACTCTATTGCAAGCTGCCGATAAGCGTCTGCACCCTTTGATTTAGTATCGTATTGCGTTATAGGCATGCCATAACTCGGCGCCTCTGCCAGTCTAATATTGCGCGGTATCCGACTTTGAAACACCTTGCCTTGGAAATACTTTTCAACTTCTTCAACAACCTGTTGAGAAAGATTTGTTCTGGCATCGTACATACTGATGACAACGCCTTCTATGGCTAAGTTTGGATTTAAACTTTTTCGCATTAGTTTGTAAGTGTTGATCAGCTGACTGACACCTTCAAGTGCATAGTACTCACATTGTATAGGCACAAGAATTGAATCCACAGCTACCAATGAGTTGATTGTCAAAAGACCTAAACTCGGTGGACAATCAATGAATATAAAATCGTAGTCAAGCTTGACTTCAGCAATGACCTTCTTTAGACGGTATTCTCTTTCTGGTAGATCGATCAATTCAATTTCTGCACCTGCTAATTGCAGAGTAGACGGTATGATATCAATGTTTTTGAAACCCGTCTTTAAAATCGCTTCTTTAGCAGAAATGCCATTTAAAAGCGTATCATACAAATTGAATACTGTAACACTCTTGTTGATTCCAAGTCCACTTGTGCTATTGCCTTGTGGATCATTGTCAACGATGAGTATTTTATAACCCATATCCCCTAAACATGCACTTAAATTAATATTTGTTGTGGTCTTACCAACGCCACCCTTTTGATTGAATACAGCTATCGTTTTTCCCATCTCATCACCTCATTGTTTCACGTGGAACATTTATGTATCCATTCTATCATATTTGTATAGAATAAATATGATTTAAACAGAAATATTTTAAAGAAATCAGATGCACACCTGAAACAATTGAAAATAGCCGCTTTCGCGGCTATAATGGATTAGTTTGAATGAAACTGAATTTCCTAGGGTATTGTAGATTAGTGGGACTCGTTTTTTTGATGACGACAATAGTATGCTTCAAATCATATTCACCGATTGTAAAAGGATACACCTCATGAATCACAGCGCCCAGTTTTTCGAGTGTTGTCTCACACTCCTTAAGTTCCACTGCATACTGTGGACCTTTTAGGGCAATGAAAAGTCCATCAACTTTTAGAAAAGGGATGCTGAGCTCTGAAAGAACGCGAAGATGGGCGACTGCACGTGTCAGTACAAAATCATATTGACCTCTATAATCCTTGTGATTTCCAAAATCCTCCGCTCTGCCATGAATCGCCTGATACCTTTTCATACCATAAGGTTCAACTGCTTCTATAATGAATTTAATGCGCTTATTCAATGCGTCAAGTAAGGTCATATCACAATCTGTGTAGAGTTTAATGGGTACTCCTGGGAATCCAGCACCTGTCCCTATATCCATTACCTTATGTTTCTGTGTAATGGGGTAGTGGGTCAGAATAGATAGGGAATCAATAAAGTGCTTATAAATAAACGCACTTTCATCTGTGATGCCAGTCAAATTCATGACCAGATTCTTTTCAAGAACGGCATTCATAAATTGTATATAAAATGAACTGCTATACACCGATTGATCAAAACCATAGTCCTTAAACGCTTGTTCTAAAAGCTCTATCATCTTGATCTCCTTAAATGTTCCAAGTGAACCATCAAAACCGATATATCAGCCGGAGAAACTCCAGAAATGCGGGAAGCTTGGCCTATAGATTGGGGTTTGATACGATTCAATTTTTGTCTTGCCTCGATACGGAGGCCAAGTATGGTCGTATAGTCGATTTCTAGTGGAATGCGTTTTGTCTCATTTGATTTAAATCGACTGACTTGCTGAAGTTGCTTCTTAATATAGCCATCGTACTTTATTTGAATTTCCACTTGCTCCTTGATAGCACTTAAAAGCTCTGGTCGTTCTTCGTCAAAAATCGAAGTCATTTCATAGGTGATTTCGGGCCTCTTGATCAGTTCGAAAACTGTCGTTCCAACAGATGCATTCGACAAACCTAGTTGATCTTGGAGTTCATTGAGCACATGTAGCCCTACCTTGACTTGTCCTATTCTCACGAGCTCTTCATCGACCTTTACATACTTTTGCACCATTTTTTCATACCTTTGAACTGTTGCTAGACCGATGTTATAGGCTTTTTCAGTCAATCGCTTATCCGCATTGTCCTGCCTTAATAACAACCTGTATTCACAGCGCGAAGTCATCATACGATAGGGTTCTTCAGTGCCTTTAGTCACTAAATCATCTATCAAAACACCAATATATGCTTCAGAACGATCTAAAATAAAAGCATCTTTTCCTTGAATTTTGAGCGCAGCGTTGATTCCAGCCATAATCCCTTGAGCCGCGGCTTCTTCATAGCCAGAACTGCCATTAAATTGACCACAAGAAAAGAGTCCAGATACAGTTTTGAATTCTAAAGCAGCTGTGAGTTGTGTCGGATCGATACAATCATACTCGATAGCATAGGCAGGTCGCATCAGTTTCATGTTTTCAAGCCCTGCTATGGTTCTTAAAAAAGAGACCTGAACATCCACTGGCATGCTTGTTGACATGCCTTGAACATACATTTCTTTTGTATCAAGTCCTTCAGGCTCTATAAATAACTGGTGTCTTTCTTTATCTGCGAACCTCACTATTTTGTCCTCAATGGAAGGGCAATAGCGAGGTCCAACACCTTCGATCTCTCCGCCATATAAAGCTGAACGCGAGAGATTAGTCTTCAGTATTTCATGAGTCTTCAAATTTGTATAGGTGAGGTAACAAGGTACTTGTGCTTTGACAATCGCATCATTCATATATGAAAAAGGGACGGCTTGCTCATCACCAGGATGTAGGCCTAATTGAGTATAATCCAAGCTATCTGCATGAATCCGAGCTGGTGTCCCCGTTTTAAATCGTCTTAGCTCAATGCCAAGATTCTTGAGAGAATTTGATAAGAATTTTGAAATTTTCAATCCATTAGGTCCAACTTCTTCTGTATAACTGCCTATAAATACTTTGCCTTTAAGGTAAGTACCCGTTGCCAAAATAACGGCTGCGCAAGTAAAAAACTGCTCTGTTGCAGTGGTTACAGACTTCACACCAGTGTCATCAGCTAGTATCTGAACAACTTCATCCTGAAGGATCTCCAGTAGTGGTTGATTTTCAAGTACCTTTTTCATTTCTATATGATACTGATTTTTATCGGCTTGTGCTCTTAGAGAATGAACAGCTGGTCCTTTAGCAATGTTTAACATTTTGGATTGAATGTATGTTTTGTCAATATTTATGCCCATTTCGCCGCCTAAAGCATCAACTTCTTTTACCAAATGGCCTTTCCCAGTTCCTCCAATAGAAGGATTACACGGCATCATCGCGATAGAATCCAAACTCATGGCCACCATAAGCGTGCTGAGTCCCATTCGAGAACTAGCAAGCGCAGCCTCACACCCAGCATGTCCGCCTCCAATGACGATGACATCAAATTGATTCGTAGTTATTCCCATATTGATCCTACTTTCCAAGACAAAATGTGCTAAATATTGCATTGAGCATTTCCTCATCCATCACTTCACCCGTAATTTCAGCAAAATGGCGTTGAGCTTCCTCTAAATCGACTAAAATATATTCGTAGGGTGTACTTGTCTTTGCTTGTTCAAGAGCTGATTGAAGTGCTTTGTCAACAGCGTCTATGGCTTTTAATTGCCGACTATTCGTCATAATGCCTTTATTTGAGACTTCAGCTTCTCCGATTACTGCATGATAAAGTTTTTTTTCTAAGACAGTCAATCCTTCTTCGTTTAAAATAGATGTCCTCACTATGCGATCAGGAGTAAAGTACATTTGAATAACAGACTCATCGATGTGACTCTCTAAATCTATTTTATTGAGTATAACCACTGTCGGTTTCTCTCCAATCACTTCGAAAAGCTTGATATCTTCATCAGAGAGCACTTGATTCACATCTAAAACCAACAAAACGACGTCAGCTTCGTTGAATAATGCCTTGCTTCTTTCTACACCCATTCTTTCTATAATATCTTCCGTTTCACGCAACCCAGCAGTGTCTATTAATCTGAGTGGTAGACCTTTAATGTGCATCGTTTCCTCAATACTATCCCGTGTCGTTCCTGGAACGTCCGTCACAATTGCACGGTTTACTTTAAGTAAAGCATTGAGCAATGAAGATTTTCCAACATTAGGGCGTCCCAAAATGACTACTTTTATGCCTTCTTTTAATATTCTACCTGATTTTCCCTCGATTTGAATCTGATGAATTTGGTCAATAAGGGGAGTAAGGGTACTGATGATTGTGTTAAAAGTAATAGCTTCTATGTCTTCCTCTGGATAATCAATGCACACTTCCATATGCGCCATAATACCTTTCAAATTGACTCTTAATAAATTGACGCGTTCTGAGACTTTGCCCTTTAATTGATTGATAGCAAGATCAAATCCTTGCTGCGTTTGAGCTGTAACAATGTCTGTTATCGCCTCTGCTTGGGTCAAATCAATGCGACCATTTAAAAAACCACGAAGGGTGAACTCTCCTCTGTTTGCTGGTCTTGCTCCGAGCAATAGGGCTTGTTCAAATATTTTCTCGACCGCTACATGGCTACCATGTGTTTGAATTTCAATCATATCTTCTCTTGTGTAGCTTTTGGGACCTTTGAAGTAAACGATCAAAACTTCATCAAGCGTTTTTTCATAAGCATCGACAACGACGCCATAAGTCATGTACCGAGGCTTGAGTTCAGTAACACATTTTATTTGAGGTGTCCTAAATAATTTTAAGGCGATTGAATAGGCTTCGTCTCCACTCAACCTGATGATGCTGACAGCAGACTGACCGGCAGCAGTTGCTATTGCGGCTATTGTTTCCATTTTCACTCCTATAGAATAAACCCCTCAATTCACTTGAAGGGTTCAACGTTTATTTGTTAAAGAAAATGACGACTTTACGATTTGGTTCTTCACCTTCACTGCGGGTTGATATATTCTTTTGGTCTTGAAGCGCAGAATGAATAATTCTTCTTTCATACGGATTCATTGGCTCCAAAACAACGTCTTTTCGATACTTCTTGGCTTTAAAAGCTAATTTATTGGCCAATTTTATCAATGACTCTTCTCTTTTTTGTCTATAATTCTCCGTATCAAGAACCACGCGTAGATAATTTTCTCTATGTCTATTGACCACTAATGAGACTAAATACTGGAGTGCGTCAAGTGTTTGACCACGTCTACCAATTAAAACTGCCATATCATCACCAGACAAATCAATATGAAGTGCATCTGGTTTCAATTCAATTTTTAACTGTGCATTCATTTTCATTGTCTTCAAAACAGTGTTTAAAAAAGTATCCGCCACCGACTCAATAGGGACTAGAACATCTTTTAAAGTCACGACAACACGTACTTCTTTCGCTTTAAAAAGACCAAACATACCCTTAGCAGATTCTTCGAAAATCTCAATTTCAACTTCATCAATCGTTGTATTCAATTGAGTAAGTGCTTGCTCAATTGCTTCATCAGCTGATTTAGCAACAACTTCACATGACTTCATTATTTAATCTCCTCCTTTTTAACTTTAGGCATATACGTTTGTTGAATAATCTGGAATAATGTACTGACGACCCAATAAAGCGTTAAACCAGCTGACATGGTTGTTCCCATCCACAATATCATAATGGGCATCATAATCTCCATAGATTTCAATTGACTGTTGGCTGCCGCATTAGCGGTTCCAACGTTCATCGTCTT
>JBBRGL010000036.1:0-13698 GCA_038240675.1 Peptostreptococcales bacterium | reverse complement strand
GGTGGGAACTGGTCACGTAAGGATAAGTCCCAAGATCCACATCGAGCATAGTGCCTTGGGCACTTTCTAAAAGGACCCGTTTGTTCTCTTTAAGGGCCTTGTGTAACATGACGCCTGTATCCTTGACATAAGGGCGTATACGCTCAGCATAAGCCAAATAGGACTCTATAATCACGTCTGGATCCATGGCCTCTCCACCATAAATCTTCGTAATGAGTTCATTTTTGAATTCTATAAGGTTATAGGCTTTTTCTTTGAAGAGCTCCGTATCCATGAGGTCGCAGATGCGAATACCCGAACGCTCAACTTTGTCCATATAGCAAGGTCCTATGCCTTTTTTCGTCGTACCAATTTTTTGATCTCCACGTTTGTCTTCTGCTAAGGCATCTATGATTCTATGATAAGGCATCACCACGTGGGCTCTGTCACTGACAAATATATTTTTTGTCGCTATTCCTCTCGCTTCAAGACCGTCAACTTCCTTTAAAAAGCCTTCTGGATCAAACACAACCCCATTCCCGATGATGTTGATTGTGTCAGCATACAAAATCCCCGATGGAATCAGGTGAAGGGCGTACTTTTGATCGCCGACAACAACAGTATGGCCAGCGTTATTGCCACCCTGACCTCTTACCACTACATCCGCTTGTGAAGAAAGGTAATCAATGACTTTTCCTTTTCCCTCGTCTCCCCACTGTGTACCGACGATGACAACTGTAGACATAACAACACCATCCTTTTCATTTTCATATGATTATGGTTGGTTAGTGTGTCAAAAGCAAGACGTTCTAACCATCACTTAGTGTACCAGAAATCCTATTCTCAGTCAATGCGATTACGAATTATGAATATTGGTTGCAAGCTAAATTTCTTTAAAAGACGAACATAAAGTTTTTTAATTGATTTGATTTAATAATGCCATATCCTTTTATTTTAAAGATTTGCAAGCGTTTTGTACAAAAAAAACCACGAACAAATTCATTTCGTGGTTGACTGTTTTTTTTATTTCAGTGTAAAGCCCATTGCTATAAGGATTTCTTAAAGTGTCGATCAGATAAGTCCCGCCTTTTGAAGTCTTGGACGAAGAGATGTGGCTAAAAATGAGACGATTAAGCTCCAGCCTAAATCAGGCAGCAAGAATGGCAAGAAGCCCATTTTGATGGCTGCTGCAATGGATACATCCTTACCCATATAGAAATTGAGAATGATAAAGAGATAGCTCACACCACACGCATAAACGACGACAAGTCCAGAAACAATTGAAATCAAATAATGCATAGGCTTTTGATCGCCCAAGAGTTCAAGCACTGCACTGATGACATAAGCTGCAACCATAAAGCCAATCAGATAGCCAAACGTCGGTTGAAAGACATAGCCAATGCCGCCGCCTTGTGTAAATACTGGAATACCGATGAGACCAATGGCCACATAAATAAAGACTGACAAAAAAGCCAGCTCTTTGCGGAGCAATACGCCCGCTAAAGCACAAAACATAAACTGCATTGAAAATGGGACAGGACCAATAGGAATTTTAATAAAAGCCCCAATGGCTATACACGCTGCGAATAATGCGACAATAATCATATCGTAAGTGCTAAGTTTGCGTTTTTTTTGCATAACTGCCTCCTGTGTAGTGTAAATCTTTCTTTAACAGTATAACGAAGAACCCACTCCATTGTCAACCCATAAATCATTTAATGGTTTACAATCAACATAAAAAAAACCCCTCATCTTTAATGTCATTCAAAGTCGCAAATGCGGTCTTGAATTTCATATTTCGACGGGGGGGTTGTTATTATGCGTTCGCTGCTAAAAATGCATTAAGATCGCCAATGAGTTCTTCAGCGTCAATCCCATGAACCATAGCCGCTTCTCCAATTGTTTCGTTGTTGGCAGCAGCACAGCCTAAACAATGTAGACCATGTTGCATAAAGATGGGTGCGAGGGCTCTGTTCATCTGTAGTACATCTGAAATTATCATATCCTTAGTCACTGACATGGATAGACCTCCTTAAATTTAGTGGTTTATAAGGGTAAGACCTAAGCATGATTACCCTACATTGAGTATACCATTTTATTCTCAAATGAAAACCATTGTTAATGAATTTTAACGCATTACTTTTTCCCCTCTAAACAAAGCAACTCATAATCTCTTCTTTTAAGGGTCATTGAATGGGTCTTTGTCATGAGTTGAGGCCCCTTCATGACAAAATCTTGCGTATTTAAAATAAGCTCAAAATTACGGGTCTGATCTTCAAAAGGATAAAGCTCTGTCCTGATCAACTGAAATCCAAGTCTCTCGTAGACCTTACGCGCTCTGCTATTAAAATCAGAGACTCTCAGTTTGAGTTCCCGCATATGAAGCGTCTCGAAATAATGGTGCATGAATTTTTTAAGTCCTTCGGTTCCGTATCCTTGACTTAACCGCGCAGGATCAATAACCAACCCAAATTCCGCACGCCTTAAAAACCATTGAATCTGCTTCATTGTGACAAAACCCACCACTTCGCCCCTATCCACTATGGCATAAATCCATCTAAAGGGAGGCTGCTGTTTGGTCCGATACCAATACCGAAAATCTTCCTTGGTAAAATATCGAAAATCATAATGTGAAAAACGGCTGTCTGAATGGAGACCCCATCTTGAAAGATGCTCCGTATCCTCAATCCTCAGCTTTCTCAGCGTCAGCATTATTCCCCCATAGGTTTGAATTTTAAATCAGAATCCACGAATTTTGTGTATTGACCAAACCAGTTGAGTGTAATGGTTCCAGTCTCCCCATTTCTTTGTTTAGCGATGATGACATCTCCGATCCCTCTATTATCCTCTTTGTCCGGGAAGTAGTATTCATCTCGGTATAAAAACATCACGATATCGGCATCCTGCTCAATGGCACCAGATTCCCGCAAATCCGATAGGATAGGGCGATGATCAGCCCTCTGTTCAGGTGCACGCGATAGCTGTGAAAGTGCCACTACAGGGGCATCCATTTCTCTGGCAAGGGCTTTTAAGGAACGTGAAATCATAGAAATTTCTTGTTGCCTACTCTCCGCTTTACCCCCCCCCATAAGCTGAAGATAATCGATCATAATCAAATCGAGACCGTGTTCCATTTTAAGCCGCCTGCATTTCGCACGCATTTCTGTCACTGTAATGGCGGGGGTGTCATCTATAAAAATTTTAGACTTGGTCAGCGGTGCCATGGCGCGGATCAACTTTGGCCATTCGTCATCGGTCAAGTTTCCCGTCCGTAGATTTTGAAGTGGAATAAGGGCTTCGGAAGACAACATTCTCTGTACCAATTGATCTTTTGACATCTCGAGGGAAAAAATGGCCACCGATGCTCCCGCTTTTGTTGCAGCATTCTGACACACGTTAATAGAAAACGCCGTTTTTCCCATGGAGGGTCGCGCTGCCACGAGGATCAAATCAGACCGTTGAAAGCCAGATGTTTTGCGGTCCAGATCTCTAAATCCAGTGGTGACGCCCGTGAGACTCCCCTGTGTTTTTGAAGCTTTTTCAATTTGCTCAACAGCGGTATGGAGCACGTCAGAAATAGGCGTAAACCCTTCTCGTGAACGCTTCTGCGAGATGTCAAATATATTTTTTTCAGCCAAACTGAGGAGCTCTGAAGTCTCGCTTTCGTCATAGCTTTTTTCTATAATTTCGGTAGAGGCTTTAATCAACCGCCTCAAAACAGATTTTTCCATGATGATTTTGGCGTAGTAGCTTGCATTCGATGTAATGACGCCCGCATCTGTCAACTGCGCCAAATACCCTATACCACCTACATACTCAAGCTTTGCCTTTTGCGAAAGCACCTCTGACAGCGTCACAAGATCTACCGGCTGAGAGGTATTGTACAGCTTGACAATGGCTTCAAAAATGTCTTTGTGAATGTCTCTGTAAAAATCATCCTCTGTAATCAGTTCACTTGCATCACCGATAGCGTCCTTGTCTAAAATCATAGCCCCAAGTAAGGATTGTTCAGCTTCTAAATTATGAGGTGCGACTCTTCCTAAACTCATTTTCATATCCTCGTTTTTTTAATGTGAATCGATTCAAACCATATTTGAAAAACCAATACTTGAGTCTCCCGAGTCGTGCTCTGGCAAATTGGTCCACATAAGCGTGTAGCTTAAGCAGTTCCTCCAAATCCGTACTCGAAATAGTGTGTTGGCTGTAAAGTGTTTCGTTCACAATCAATAGTACCACATTTTTATCGAGACTTGTTATTCTCATGAAATCAAAAATTCTATGAATCAAAAGATCCGGCGTGTAGAAACGATGGGCAGTGTTGTCAATGAGCTCCATGATCTTTTCTATTTGATAGTACTGCCTTCTGGCATTGACAATAGTGCTCCCTTTAAATTGAACCCTTAAAGCCTTTTGAATGGTCATTATGCGGGTCGAAATCAATGCGCCCACACCTATTAGAAGGACGACAAGTCCTTGCTTCCAAGTGAAAAAAACTTTTTTGGCGACATCCTCTGAGTCTCCAGCTACTTGATCCACAATGTCCTCTTCTTCACGTTCATTAAAACCAGGCCTTAGTGCATCTAGCGTGGATGCATCTTCACTTGATGCTTCTGCACTGACGCTTTGGGTGTAAGCTGGGGTCGCTTCAAAGACAACCCAACCCTCACCTTCAATATAGGCTTCGACCCATGCATGGGCCAAGTCCGCCGTCACTTCAAATGTCCCATTGGCTGATTTTTCGCGCGGTATGACAAAACCCTCAACATAGCGGGTGGAAACGCCAATACTTCTCCCCATCGTCGCAAGTGCAGAGGCAAAATACGTACAGTAACCCTCTTTGGTGTCTGTCAAAAAATAATGCACAAAATCGACATCCTCTGGAACATCGCTGACCTCTAATGTATAGGTGTAATTTCTCGTCAGATAGCGCACTAATCGCTCCATTTTATCTCGAGCGGTAAAAGCGCCCATGGTGGCTTGTAATGCCATGATACGCACTTGATCCGGCATGGTCGCAGGCAATTTTCGGTACTTCAAATCCTTTGAATCGCCTTGTTGCAGAAAGGGACCTTCAGTATCTGGAACGCCTTTGACTGTATAGCTTATGAGTTTGTTGTCGAGAACCCCTTTTTTGTAATAAAGAGCGCCGTCGGTATTTTGGTACACTTTTTGGGGACTAATAGACGCTTCATAGAAACTGTAAGGCGTAAAAATGGTAGCAGTCTCTAAACGTTTGAAGGTAATTTCAAGTTTATAGGCTTCGAGAGCGTGCTCAGGCTCTATTTCTGTGTAACGGGACATGACCTTAAAGCTTGGGGCACTCGATGTCCAATTCTTACCATCATAAATGTCATTGACGCGCCCCCTCAAATACAAACCTGATGCATTTCCGCGGACAGTCATGACCAATTCATGGTTCAACGTTATTGCCCCTCCCAATCGATCCCCATAAGGCTTGTAAATTGTATTGGCGAAGGAAAAAATTCTGGTGGATGGATTTGAATACCCCGTTCGCACTTCAAAAAAAGTGGGCATGGACTTCGATACAGCCCGATTGACTTTTTCAAGGGGATAGAGCCCAAGCGCTAGGGATGCTGTCACGCTGATGAGTACTGCAAGTCCTACTCCGTAGATAAGTAGTATACGTCTTCGAGACACAAGTGCACTTTGACTTATTGTCAGTTTGGAGGCATCTTGATTGACCAGGGTGTAGGTGATCAGTGCGATGATATAGAGATTCATAAAACCCAGAGCATCATCAAAATAGCGCAACCATTGAAAAACAAAAAATCCCAAAGGGAGCCCAATCCATAGACGTTTTTTTGTGTGACACAAATGGAAAAATGAAAATCCAAGTAAAATTGCAAAGAAAATCATCATCCAGCGGTCGTATCCGTAAGGAATTTTAGTGGCAAAACCCATGAAATGCTCCACCATAAACCTTGAAACACGCACCAGTTCTCCCTCGTTGAATAAGAATCTGCACACCTTTAAAAATCCTAAAACAGGCTGAGATACCATTCCGATAAAAGGGTCGAGAAACAAAGGCATCATAGAAAAACATGCGCCGCAAACCACTACAAGACTCGGCAAGAAAACCAGTGTATAGACACTTTTAAAATGGCTACTCACTGTAAAAAACCCATAGACAAGTAGGGAAGAAAGTGCGATTTCAAAGAAGCCAAATCTAAAATAGAGGCTTTTAGAGACTAAAAGCATAATGGCCACAAACATCCAACTTTGAAGCAAAAAATTTATGCGATCAGGCGCTTGCTTGATTTTTTTCATTTTATGCCTCCAGCACCTGGCGTATGTCTTCATAGGCATCGATAAGCAGTAGCCGTACAGATTGCAACTTAAGCATTTGTTTTAGCCCTTGTAGTTTTGAAAAATCCTGGAGATCCGTCATCACATAGACAACCGTAACCCGAATGGATTTTCGAGCAGCAGCAATGATGCCATCCACCAATAAGTCTGATATATCAGGCGTCAAGACATAAATCGTCGCTCCAAAAGTGAGTTTTTTATATTCGCTTGAAAACACCTTATGCATATCCACATCCCCATCGCTGTTGAAGCCAATCAATTCTTTAAAAATATCTTCCAATCGATCGCTATTTTTGCCGTTTAGGCGCACGTGGTTTTTAGAAGTCACCAGTAGGGATGTTTCTATGGCATTTCTCAAAAAGTATTTAGAGAGGGATGCACAGATTTCGACCAATTTTTCTTCGATCTCCTCAAAGCCATCTCTATTTTGATTGCCTCTAAAACCATCTAAAAGCATGCTCACTTTGGTGTTTGCCGATAAATCGAACTCTTTTACCAAGAGCTGTTCTGATTTAGCACTTTGTTTCCAGTGTATGCGCTTTATGCTATCCCCATATTGATAATCCCTAATACTTCGGATGGAGGTAAAGTCTTCATGGGTATTTTCTGATATTTTAATGCTGCCAAAATATTCAGACGGCTTCAGCAGTACACGGTCGAGTTCAGTCACTTTAGGGTAAACTATAAGGTCAATATCTTTACCATAAGTGACTTGCTTGACAAAGAGTCCAAAAGGGTCTGATAGTGTTACCTGAACACTGCCTACTTGATAGTAACCTCTATGAGTGACAGTCAATCCTTTTTTTAAAGATATCATCTGCAGAGGCTTAAAAAAGAGGGTTTCTGGATTAAAATGCATATTGCCCAGTTTTTTTGAAATGCGAATAACCACTTCGCCGAGTATAATAGGCAAGAGCCCATTGTTGGCCAACTTGTATTCAATAGAGAGTGCATCTCCTACGTGAACTACGCGTTCATTGATATAAAACGTGGTCATAAGCTGTTTTGCGTTTGAACGCAAAATCAAATAACTTAGGCCTATTAAGGCAGCCACCATAAATAAAAGCAAATAGAAAAGTTTCCCACCGTTAATGATGGATAGAAAAGCCAGAAGAAGAAGCAATCCTAAACTGTATTTAAGGTTTTTAGACATGCACGTCAACCTTCGGCACAGGCACATGTTCCACAATTTCTTTAAGAATAGAAGCGTTGGTCATGCCTTTATACTTGACCTCTGGCTTTAAAATGATCCGGTGTGCCAGTACTTCTTGTAAAAACCGCGTCACATCCCTCGGAATCACATAGTCACGGCCATCTAAATAGGCTGCCGCTTTTGATGCTTTGTAGAGAGCAATAGAAGCTCTTGGACTGGCACCTAGGGTTATAGCGGAGTGTTCCCTTGTCCTTTTGATAATGGCAGCTATATACTGCTCAATTTCTTCTTTGACATATATATCGTTCAACCGTTTTTTTTCATGGGCAATGTCGTCAGCGCTAATGGCGAAAAGTTTAGGAAGAACCCCGTGTTCAAGGCCGCTTTTCTTCATGATTTCGATCTCTTCATTCGCCGTTGGATATCCGATTGAAATCCGCATAAAAAATCGATCGAGCTGGGCTTCCGGCAGGGGGAAAGTCCCTTCGTATTCTATAGGGTTTTGTGTGGCGATGACCATAAAGGGCATATCCAGTTTGTAAGTCAATCCATCGGTGGTGATTTGGTTTTCTTGCATGACTTCCAGTAAAGAGGATTGCGTCTTTGGGGAAGCGCGGTTTATTTCATCGGCTAAAACCATGTTGGCATGGACCGGGCCTTTTCTAAAGGTAAAAGCATTTGTGTTTCGGTCAAAAATTGAAAATCCTATGATGTCCGAAGGCAATAAGTCCGGTGTAAACTGTATCCGACTAAAACTCAAATCAAACGTTGTCGCCAGGGTTTTGGCAATGATGGTTTTTCCAACACCAGGGACATCTTCAAGCAGGACGTGTCCTTCACAGAGCAAGGATACTAAAAGTTTTTCCAAAACATCTTTCTTACCGACGATAGTCTGCTGCATATTTGCAAGTGCTTTATCAAACATAAGGTCCCCCGTTTTCTGAATATTTATACTATTCTATTTATCTATTATCCCATAGCTTACTTCACAATTCGCATTAAAATTTTGTAACCTTCTTAAGACTGTCATAAATGATTAGAGTCACAAAAGTAAGTTTCTCGATTATTCATACTGCATAGAGTTCCAGTTGAACATTCCGGGACTATATGCAGTATGAATAAGATCAACTACGGACTTTTGACACTCTAATCATTTTATGCAAACAAAAAAAGAAGCTCTCTCGAGCCTCTCTTGGGATTATTCTGCTTCCACTAAAACCGTCAAAGTTGCGACGACCTTTGGATAAAGTTTGACTTCAAGGACTTTCTCACCTTTGTCGCGAATGGGGTGTTCAAGCACAATTTTGCGTTTGTCCAGTTTAATCTTGCACTGCTTTTCAAGGGCTTCGGAAACATCCTTAGAGGTAATGGATCCAAACAGCTTACCGTTTTCGCCCATTTTAGAACGCAGAATCAATTTCACTTCAGAGATTTGTTTTGCTAAGGCTTTAGCTTGTTCAAGTTCATCTGCTTTTTTCTTGGCTTCTGAAAAATGAATGTGTTCTTGTTGCTTGACATTACTTTCTGTGCCTTCTTTTGCAAGTCCCTTTGGAATAAGAAAATTACGCGCGTGACCATCGCTGACTTCGACCATTTGGCCTTGCTTTCCTGTCCCTTTAACATCTTTCAATAAAATCAATTTCATCTTTTTTCACTCTCCTGTAAATATTCTTGTATGGTTTCAAGTAAAACGATCTTGACTTCTTCGACAGTTTTTCCTTTGAACTGAGTACCTGCATTGCCCAAATGACCTCCGCCACCGAGTTTTTCCATAATCAACTGCACGTTAATATCGCCAAGGGACCTTGCACTGATAAAGATGGTTTCCGTCTTATCAAGCATAATAACAAAGGAAGTGCGAATCCCTCTGATATCGAGAAGGGCATCGGCTCCTTGAGCAGCCACAAGTCGCGCGTTCATAATCGGTTCATCCGCCGTTGAAACAGCGATATTCTTTTCCATAATTTCAGCATTTGCAACTATTCCAGACCTAGCGACGAATGTGCTAAAATCATCCTGAAAAAGTTGCTTGACTTCAGTTGTATCCGCGCCAAATCGTCTCAGCACAGCAGCTGCCTCAAAGGTTCTCACCCCGGTTTTAAAAGAGAAATTCTTGGTGTCCACCACAATACCCGCTAAAAGGGCCTCGGCTTCTATTTTTTCAAGGATGACCTTCTTCTCCATATACTGCAGCACTTCCGTGACAAGTTCACTGGTGGAAGACGCATAGGGTTCCAAATAATAAAGGAGCGCTTGTTCAATAAACTCCGTTCCGCGTCTATGGTGATCAAATACGACTACCCGTTTTGCTTTGGCCAATAATTCAGGGCTTTCTGTAAAATTGGGCCTGTGTGTATCCGTGACAAAGAGTAAATCCATATCCTCTAAGCGCTCAATGGCGAGTTCCGGTGTTATAAACCGGTAGAGATCTGAGTCTGCAAATTTTGCATAAATGCTTTTTATGGCTTCGTTGACGCCATCCATAACTATAAAAGCATCTTTTCCTCTGTTGATGGCCGCCCGGTATATGCCAATTGCCGAACCAAAAGAATCCATATCAGGGAAACGGTGCCCCATGATGTAAATCGTGTGGCTATCATCCATAATGGGCCTTAACCCGTGTGCGATAATTCTCGCCTTGACGCGGTTACGCCTTTCAACGCCTTTGTTTTTGCCGCCAAAAAACTCAAACTCGCCGCCACGCCTTATAACAGCCTGATCGCCCCCTCTGCCTAAGGCGAGCTCAAGGGCAGAAAATGCTTGCTCTTCAAGAAGTGCGGGATTTTTTCCAAAGGTACTAATACCAATACTCAAGGTTGGTTGAATTCTATTGCCCACTTCAATGACACGAACATCATCTAAAAGCGAGAATTTTTTGGCCACTAAATTGCTGAGGTACTTATGCTCAAAAACAACCAGATATTTATCGCTGTTATACTTACGAATCAACGCATTCATACGCGATGCCCACACGTTAATTTTTTTGTCGATCTCCGCATTTACAAAGGGGCGCTTATCCTCTTTGGTTTCATTCATGACATCTTCATAATTATCCACTTGAATGAGAGCCATAATAAACCGCTCATCCGTATAGATGTTTTTGAGATTTTTATAGCCGGTAATATCGACAAAATAGAGCATCACCATGGGTTTAAAACCCTCAGAAGCGTCACTTTCCTCAAAGATATTGAAAAGCAATCGATAGGTTCTGTCTTGAATACGCACTTCTTTTTCGACAGATTCTGTCAACATTTTCCCGAAATCTAATGTGGGAATGAGGTGCTCGATAGATTGCTCAATCATTTCTGCCTGATCAAAGAGTTCACGGAAACGTTTGTTGTACCAGGTGATCACACCATTTTCTTGAACCATGACAAAAGGAAGAGGCATGCCAACCATTGAATGCTTGGCGCCTTTTTCCATATCCGTGTTTAAAGCTTCAATGTGTTTAAATACCTGATGCCGTCTCTTTCTGTCATCCCTGTACATAGTTAGGAGAACCAGCAGATAGAAAAGAGTGAGCACAATGGCTAAAATGAAATTATAGAACCCAAGAGCCAATACGGCGATGCCAAAAACGACTGTATTCAATGCGTAATTTGATTTGAGACTTTGGCTGAGCTTCATCTGTTGCACACGACCACCTCACTCCTCTGTTTTTCTTTTCCTGATTTTTCTAAAATCAAACAGAAGATCTAGCCAACCGAGAAGTGCTAGTCCATACGTCAAATTAAAAACAAAAATCATCACCAAAAGGCCAACGGCCATGCCTTTTTTGTAGCCCTTTTGGAGAAGCCAGCCGTAGGCAGTGGCTACCCCTTGAATTGTAAAGAGATATATGAAGAGACTGATGATATTGACAAACACCATTTGTACATCTAAAATTTTGAGCAACCCAACACCCAGTACAAGTGAAAAAACCACTGTAATGCCGAGCATCATTTCATTTGGAATAAAAAATTCTGAAAAGGGTTGAGGCTTTTGGTAGGGTATTCTCAGTCTATCAAAGATTTTGTAGGTCACTAAAACGTTGACGAGGGTAAAGATAAACCCTGACATGACAAAAAGTGCCGGCATAGCAATGCGCATGAGCTCCATAGCCGCGGCTTGAGATGCCAACATCTTATCCGTATTGGGCAAATTCATAGCCTTAATCATCTCACCTGATTGGTCAAAGATGGTCTGAAAAAGACCCATCACAGTCGAAGGTGAACCGGGAACTGGGAAGAATTTTAGAGCGACTTGGAAAAACAAAGTGGTACCAAGCGCCGCCACCATTGAGGTGACAAGCATAATCATGGTGGTGCTACTCTTTCTTTTCATCAAAAATCCTATACTAAACGCCATGGGACCTGAAATGAACAGCAAGATAATCCAAATGAAATTTTGTGTGACCATGGAACCCACAACACTGCTAACGGCTAAGGTCATGATCATTACAGCTGCATTGTGACGCACATACATAATGATAAAGGGTATGGGGAAAATTAAAACCAACATCGAAAGAAAAGGGACGTAGTTTGATATAAGACAAATCACAGAAAACACAGCCACCATAAGGCCAGCTTCCACAATTGTTCGCGTTGACGTTTTTTGCATGGCGACCTCCAGTTCTAAACCTATTATATCGTTTTTTTGTCCAAAATGCCAGTAGAGTATGCAGCACTAAGGTTTGATGGTTAGAGGATTAGAGTGTCAAAAAAACGACATTGCCAAAGACAATGTCGTTTCTCATTTTAAATGAAGTGTGTACTGCAAATTACTCGTTAACGAATGGCAATAATGCAACAATACGTGAACGTTTAACAGCAATTGTTAAAGCTCTCTGGTGTTTTGCGCAGTTACCTGTTACGCGTCTTGGTAAAATTTTGCCACGCTCAGATAAAAATCTTTGCAATTTTTTGATGTCCTTATAATCGATAAAGTCTGCCTTATCTTGACAGAACGCACACACTTTTTTGCGCTTACGTCTTTTTATAGTCATGAGTTTGTCCTCCCTTCTCAGAACGGAATGTCTTCGTCATCGTCAATCGCTTCAAAGCTGTTGGAATATTCCTCAAATGGTGCAAGAGCACCGTTTGAAGCGCCTTGTTGTGGCTTTTTATCGCCCCACTCTAGGAATTCCACTCTATTTGCAACGACGTCTGTCGAATATCGCGTTTCACCTTGTGGTGTTTTATACGTACTGGTTTGTATGCTTCCATCTACAGCAACCATCCGTCCTTTGGCCAAGAAATTGGCGCAATTTTCAGCTGATTTACCAAAGACAGTTACACGAATAAAATCTGCGGTAGGTTTGCCTTGTGCTTCCGCCTGCTGCTTTTTGTCCTTCGGCATATTACGATCGATGGCAACAGTAAAGGTGGTCACTGGCATTCCGCTACTAGGGATAAATCGTAATTCTGGATCTTTTGTTAATCTTCCAATCAGAACGACATTATTCATAGGTCACCCCGCACTTATTTTTCTTCACGATTTATGACGATATAGCGAATTACATCTTCCGAAATCTTGAAGTTTCTTTCGAGTTCTTGTGGCAATGTTGGATTTGCTTTGAAATCTACAAGGACATAATAGCCTTCTCGTAATTTTTCAATTTCGTAAGCCAATCTTCTTTGGCCCCACTCATCAACCTTTAAAACTTCACCGTCTGCTGCGATGATGGCTTTAAATTTCTCGACTAGCTCTATTTTCTTAGCTTCCTCAAGATTGGGTTTCAATACGAATATGGTTTCGTACTTTCTCATCTTTTACACCTCCCTATGGTCTATTGGCTCTTATGGTATAAGAGCAGAGAGTAACCTCTCACGATACAACGACTAATTATATCAGAGAAAATTCATCTTGACAAATTATTTTTTGTCTTGTGAGGATTCACTGTGGTCAATAAGCGATCATGTCCTCTTGCAACGCAAGGGATTATGTCTTCTGAATAGCAGATTGATTAGGGTGTCAAAAGTCCGTAGTTGATCTTGTTCATACTGCATATAGTTCTGGAATGTTCAACTGGAACTATATGCAGTATGAATATCGATAAACTTACTTTTGACACTCTAATCAATATTTGAGAAACTAGCTTTTGACACTCAAATCAAGAGTTCAGTATCGACTTTCGGTTTTAAGCAATCAGCATCATACATTAAATGCAACACTCAAATCATGAGCATAAAGTGACCTAAACGGGTCTCGACCCCAAAACAATCACTCCCATACAACCGTCCCACAACCGTCCCACGCGA
>JBBRGL010000035.1:0-13816 GCA_038240675.1 Peptostreptococcales bacterium | reverse complement strand
CCAAACTGAACAATGACAAAGAGGTCTATAATGACAGCTTCCTCTTCAATGTGGACTTTTATACCTTTAGTCAATTGGTCACGCTTTAATAAACGGACGATTCCATTGGTTTGAGATTTTGATGCCATACCGACTAGACCATAGCATTCTATTGCAGAAGCGCCTGCTATAGATGCAATTACCTCTGTACTAATTTCAATTTTGCCGATCTCATTGCTTAAAGAGATTTGGTTCATAGCGATCCTCCTCACCTAATACGTTTTATCTGTACAAGGTCTATTTTATCGGAAATTATTTCTTATTGCAATTGTGTTTGTTTTTTTTTATAATAGTAAAGGCTTCATTCGGCAGTTAAGTCGTTTATCTATGAATATATTTCAATAGATATGGGGTTTTTGTTGAATTATTAAATAATGAGTGGTACAATATATTATGTTGATTTTACCCGCTTGAAGGAGGTGTCAAAATGCCAAAGGTATGTACAGTATGCGGAAAAGGAAAAATTTCTGGCAATAATGTAAGCCATGCAAATAACCACACAAGAAGAACATGGTCTCCAAATCTCAGAAGTGTCAAAGCTTCTGTAAACGGAACTGTAAAACGTGTAAAGATTTGCGCAAGATGTTTAAGAACAGCTTCAGCTGAGCGCGCTTAAACCCAAAAAGAAAACTGTTAAAAAGGCTACATCTCCCAAGATGTAGCCTTTTTTCATGGATTGGATTTAAGCGCGAGCAATTTCTCCATATCCCCTATTAACGTCTCATTCATGGTCTTAAGTGATGCCAAAAGGGATACTTGGGCTTGAATGACAATGCGGTATTGCGCAAGCGTTCCTTTTCTATCCTTCTGTTCTATAGCCTCTTTTAAGAGTGCTTGACTGTCCCTAATGGCAGCTATGCCCGTTTTAATGGTTTTATGTGTCGCTTCTAAATCTGCCGCCATGGTTTTAAGGGCGTTAATATCGTCATCGCTAAGCTTTTTCGGATCTCTGATGAGCCCTTTGATGCTGCGGCGGGTTCGGTCAATCCGTTCACGAATCAGGTCTAAATGGGTTCTAATATCTATTCTTAACATTTTGTTCTTCGCCATAGCCTTCTGCATTTCTTGTTTTATCACTTCAGTATTTTTGAGTTTGTCTCCGATCGGTGGACTTTGCGCAAAATTCACGGACTGAAATATAAATAGAACAATTAATAACCCTAGGCTGAACCGTTTAATTTTTTTAATAGTCATCGTCATTGACCTCCTTCCGGCAAATCATTCCATCCCACTTGACCTAAATCTTTAAGCGTCTCTTCTAAAAGCAAATCGATTTCGTCGAGCAACTGTTTTTTTTCTAAATCTGTATAGGCGTTTTCGGACTCTAGGATGACCACTGCCGATTGTTTTGCTGTGGATGCTGGGGTTATAGGCTTAACCACCACTGTAGTTTCTGAGGGCACTTCTGTGGTCATCTGCCTAGGCTCCACCACGTATGTCTCACTTGGCACAGGGGGTATCGATTCCTCGGAAGGACTTTGAATTTGTTTTTCAGAGGATCCCTCTGTAACTTCTCTATTGGGTGCCACTTGAGGGGCGATTGAACGCATGGTTCTCCCCGTACAGGCTACCAAAAGGAACATGACCACAAGGATTAGAATAAAATAGTTCCCCATTTTCATCGATACACCTCCAACACAATAGGCAGTAACACTTTAAAAGTAGTCATTTCGTGAACAACACTTTCTACGGAAATCTGACCACCATGCATCTCTATGAGTTTCTTTGTAATAGCGAGCCCTAATCCTTCACCCATAATTTCATCATGCAGTTTAACGTGGTGATTGAATATGGCCAAAAGCTGATCTTCAGCGATACCAAGACCCCAATCTATAAATTGAATTTCAAGAATATAGCTTTGTGATACTGAACAGACGATTTTGATCTCGCAGTTTTCTTTTGAAAATTTATAAGCGTTGCTCAAAATATTCATCAGAATCTGCATAGATTTGTCACGATCCGCTTTAACCCAAATTTCTTTAGGACCCGAAATAGAGAATAAAAGCTGTTTTTCGCCATAATGCTTGAGACTTTCCCCCGCTTGCTTCAGCAGGGACATCCATTCAAATCGCTCTATTTTGACAATAAAACTCATGTCTTGAGATTTAGAGACGGTCAGCAGTTCTTGAGTCAACCGCGTCAACCTTTCAATTTCATCGTGGACAAGATTAAGGGTAGAAGACAGGTCTTCCTTTTGAATAACCCCATCCATCAGCGCTTCTACATAGCCGTTAATTGACATGAGAGGTGTTTTGATATCATGGGATACCATAGCCATAAAAGCGCTTTTTTCTTGATTATGGGCCTCAATTCTGTTCTTCATTTGATTGAAAGCCTCTGTCAAATGGCCGATTTCATCCTGCTCTTCAATGGGCAAATCCACAATGACTTTTCCGAGTGTAATTTGTTTTGCAGCGCTAGAAAGCCTTGATAAAGGGGCTGTTATTTTTTTTGTTGACCATCTAATCAGCAAGAAACCCAGTACGAGTACGCCTAAAATAATGCTCAAAAAAACAGCGCCGATAAAAATAATCCCTGCTGTAAGTTCATTGAGGGGTTTGAAAAGGAGCAACACCCCTGACAGCTTTTCTGCCTGATAGATAGGCCTACCCAAAAACACGGTATACGCCCCGAAAAATTTCGAAAACTGTAACCCTCGGTAAACTTCATTGCCCTCGAGGACAAACTTCAAATCCTCTTGTATAAAAGGCGATAAAGTCTCCTTTTGGAGAGAGGCTAAAAGTTGATCTTTGCGCTGTTCATTTAAATTAATCCAATAGATTTTTGTATCTGTTCCTTTTGCTAACCTGTTGATGCTGCTTTGTAACTCCGATATGGTGATCATCTTTGTTTCAGCCATGGCCGTCAGTTCATCCGCTGTCGCTCTTAGAATAGACTTTTGTTGGTTGAGGAGAACCTGCCCATAGAGGGTGCTCATCAAAAGCATCGCGAGGAGCAATGCCCCAATGAGAATTGCAAAATTCGTTGAAAGAATGCGCGATAGAATCGTTTTCTTCATCATAGATGGATTACTCCTTCACGCCTCTCAGTAGACAAGTCCTTCTATCCTTACTCTCAGTGTACTCTCAAATTGTGAAAAAAATATGTAAGGCTTGTGCGTCACCTTCTCAAGGGAAACACTCCCTTTTACGCACTGTTTCAAATCACTTAACCCTGCTTGAATTACGCAAGACTAATGGACATGTTTTGTATGGCTTCTACCGTCGGATAATCCGATGGGACAAATTCAAAAGCCGATAATTCATCAATGGATACCCACCGCATTTCACTGTGTTCCTTCAAGATGATCTCTGGCGTGACCAGCTCAACTATAAATGCGTTTATTTTCAACATAAAACGCTCAAGATCAAAGGTATATGTTGTTAAATGCTTCATGACGCGAACACTAATCAGAAGCTCTTCCATCATCTCACGATGAATGCACGCCTCAAGGGTTTCACTGTTTTCAAGCTTTCCCCCTGGAAATTCCCACAATCCGGCCAATTTATGGCTAGAATCTTTTTTGACTATAAGCACTTTTCTTTGCTTCATGATGATCACGGCTACTGATTCGACCATACTTTCCTCCGATTTTTTATCTAATCCTGCGTCAAAAGGATATACGCTTTCCCAGACAGAAGTTTTACCTGTGCCACTGGCTCAGTTATTTTGTTAGAGACGCAGAGGGATGAAGCAAACGGTACTTTTTGGTCGTGGAGTGGATAGGCAACACCACTTATAAAAAGACCTTCTAAATCAGTAATAGGAACCACTGAGAGCGTCTGACCCTGCCGTTCCCTAAAGGTCATTTCACGATTTAAATAAAATACTCGATTGTATTCATCCAAGAGCTCGCCCCTGCATCCTGATTCAGCCATGTACATTAACAAACTCATATTGGACAGCGTATGGTCCATGCGTTTTCCCAGTGCGCCAAGAATTCTCATTTCTGTGCACCCCTTTTGAAGGGCATAATCAATGGCGATATGGGTGTCTGTCTTGTCCTTTTTAGGGGGGAATGCCTGTATTGGAATGCCTGTTTTTTGCACCTCTGCCAGGGTTTTTTGACCAATCGAATCAAAATCGCCAATGAGGATGTGGGGCGTAAGTTTAAGGGACTGACAATGTTTATATCCTGCATCCACTGCGATGATGACATCAAACCCTCCAGTATAAGGCTTGATGTAATCCACATCGGTCATTGGTCCACCACATATTAAGAGGGCCTTCATTACAGCAAACACTCTCTAAAAGCATCAACGCGTTCTTTGATATCACTGGCGCCATAAATTGCTGAACCCGCTACGAGGATATCTGCACCTGCCTCTTTTAAAAGTGCTGCATTTTGAAGGGTAACACCACCATCTACTTCAATCAGTGTATTTAGCCCTCGGTCTACAATCATTTTTTTGAGGCGTTTAATTTTGTCGATTTGCGTTTCAATAAAAGCTTGGCCCCCAAATCCAGGATTGACTGTCATCACCAAAACCACATCCAAATCCGGAAGAACTTCTTCGAGTGTGGTCAGAGACGTTCCAGGATTAAGGGAGACGCCAACTTTGACTCCGAGCTGTTTGACGTGTTGTATGCTACGGTGTAGGTGTGGACACGCTTCGACGTGGACGGTGATAATATCGGCGCCCGCACTGACAAACTCCTCCATATAGGCATCTGGATTTTCAATCATTAGATGCACATCCATGGGAAGCTTAGTCTTGCCTTTCAGGGCTTTGAGTACCATTGGTCCGAAGGAAATATTGGGGACAAAGTGACCGTCCATAATATCCACATGTAAATAATCAACACCTGCCTCTTCAACTTTTCGGACACTGTCTTGAAGTGCTGAAAAATCAGCAGACAATAGTGATGGAGCTAATTTTACCATGATTTTTTTCTCCGATCCTCTTTTTTCTGGTAAATGAATTGCTTATAGGATTGATAGCGGCTAAAATGGATTTCACCGTCGTCAAGACTGCGTATAACATCGCAACCTGGTTCATCGATATGAAGACAATCGTCAAAACGACATTTGTCAGCCCGCGCTTGAAATTCTGGAAAACACGCCTTAATGACGTCTATTTCTATATCGTCAATGGCAAGAGACGTGAACCCGGGCGTATCAACAACAAAGCCTCCAAAACTAAGGGCAACGAGTTCAGTGTGTCTTGTAGTGTGCTTGCCCCTCTGGATTTTTTCGCTTAACTCGCCTGTTTTAAGCTTTAAACCTTGTTGAACCGTATTGAGTATACTGGATTTACCAACGCCGGAAGGACCACAGAATACAGAAATTTTATCCTTGAGGACAGCTTTTAAAGCATCTGTCCCCCCGGGTACTTTTGTAGAGACTTTGATGAGTTTATAGCCAGAAGCTTCGTAGATTTTGGTCATTTCAGCATAAAAATTTGCATCGTCTAAATCGTGTTTATTCAGGACTAGAATGGGCTCAATCCCTGTGTTTTCACACATGACAAGCAGTTTGTCCAGCAGATTCAAATTGGGTGTTGGATTCTTGAGGGCAAAGACAATCAGCGCTTGATCCACGTTTGCTACTGCAGGTCGTTTGAATTCAACTGTACGCTCTTTGATTTTGACGATTGTCCCCTTCAAATCGCTTTCTTGGTCAATTTCAACCTCGACATAATCGCCGACCAAAGGGCTATTTTTTTGTATTCGAAAAACGCCGCGGGCTCTACACTCTAGATTTCCTGTAGCGGTGGTTACATAATAAAAACCAGAAAGTGCTTTGTAGATTATCCCATCAACCATTCAGTTCTCCTATTGGAAAGATTCTTGAATCGACTTGCTGAATTGACCATCAAAATAAATATTAATAACCATATCCCCATTGCCTTTAACAGGTATGCTAATTTGACCTTCTTTTGTTTTATGCTCACTTTCATAGACGACAAGTTCTATAGCATCTATCATAATTGTTGCTTTAACCACAACCACATTTCTGTCTTGAGGAAGGTCTACTAAAATCATTTTTTCGATTTCGGCAGGTGTTGTCGGTTCTACGACCACTGGATTTTCAGGCCCTTTGCTCAAATAGACATTGACGATTTCACCCTCTTTAATTTCCTTGCCAGGGCTAATTTCTTGTCTTGCAATAGCATTCAAAGGGACAGTTTCGCTATATTCTGCAGCAAGCGCTACAGCCTCCAAATTAAGACCTTCAAGAATAGCCTTCGCCTCATTCATTGTCTTTCCAACGAGATTTGGCATCATAACGACTTTATTCTCTGGCCCCAAACTCACAACGAGTTCGATGACTGTGTTTTCCTCGGCTGGAAGTCCACCTGCAGGATTCTGTGAAAGGACTAAGCCAGCGGGCAGATCATTTGCCTGCTCTGTCACCTCGCCTAACTTCATTTTATTGTTTTCAATCGTTATTTGAGCATCACTCAAGCTCTTGTTAAGCAAAATAGGCACGGTTGTTTTTTTTGCGCCTATACTGATGACCACCCTGACTTTTTGCCCTGGTTTTACACGATCTCCAGCAGAAGGTGTCTGAGTGATAATGGTGTTTGCTGGGTATTCTGTGCTGGCCACTTGTTCAGAAATTTCGACAAACAGACCCTTTTGAGTCAACATCACCGTTGATTCCGTATAATTTGTACCGATGACGTTAGGCATGTCAAAAGGTAAGGCTTTTTTTGTTTCCATGTAGGGCTTAAAAAAGAGAACGCTCAATATTATTCCAGAAAAAGCCAACGCTGCTAAAATCGTCAACGTTACACCTAGATAGTTGGGCTTTGTCCGCGTAACGCGTCTGGTTGGTTTCACAAGTTCATTCTCCTTATAATCCTTCATAGAAGGGAGCTTCGTTGTTGCAAAATCCATAGGCTCTTTTTCGTAAGCAATCTCAACTTCTGGATTTTGTTGAATCTTATCGAGGTCTTTGATCAGTTCCCTTGCACTTGCATAGCGGAACGCAGTATCTTTCATAAGACACTTCATGATAACCGCTTCAAGCGAGGAACTCAGCTTCATATTGACGAGTGAAGGCGGTATAACCACTTCTTTCAGATGCTTGAGTGCAACTGAAATAGGCGTATCCGCTTCAAAAGGAACACGGCCTGTAGCAAGTTCATACATGACGACACCCAGTGAATAAAGATCCGATTTCGCATCTAAAAATCCACCGCGCGTTTGTTCAGGTGAGGCATAATGAACGGAACCTACTACCTCGGCAGTATTGACAGTTGTTGCACTGGTAACTGCTCTTGCAATCCCAAAATCAGCGACTTTGACAAGACCCTCTTCGGTGATCAAAATATTTTGTGGCTTAATGTCTCTGTGAATAATCCCAGTATTGTGGGCGTGCTCTAGGGCACTTGCAATCTGTAGGGTAATAGCGATAATTTCTTCATTGGACATATAAGTGGTCTTACTCTGAATATAATCTTTGAGGGTTTTACAGTTCATGAGCTCCATGACGATGTAATAAATGTCCTCCTCGTAGCCCACATCATAAATACCCACCACGTTATTATGCGATAAGCTTGCTGCCGCTTGAGATTCTTTTTCAAACCGCTTCACAAATTCATCATCCTTCACAAATTCTGCTCGAAGCACTTTGATGGCGACAAATCTATTGAGTAGGCGGCATTTTGCCTTATAGACTATGGACATGCCTCCTTCGCCAATTTTTTCGATGATTTCATAACGATTACCAAGTACGCGACCTATCATGATTCACACTCCTTCTCTTCTGAGAATTCTATGAAAAGTGCTGTGATATTATCTTTTCCACCACGCTGAAGTGCCAAATCCACACAGGATTCAACGGCTGATCGAACATCAAGACGACTCAACTCAACGAGTTCATCATCTCCCAAATAATTTGTGAGCCCATCGGAGCAAAGAAGCAAATGGTCCTGAGGCATAAGTGTGGCCACACAGGTATCTACAAGGGTTGAAAAATCGGTCCCAATAGCGCGGGTTATGACGTTTTTTTGTGGGTGAGAATAGGTTTCATCTAAAGTGATATTCCCATTTTCATAAAGCGCTTGAACCAGGGTGTGATCCGTGGTCAATTGTTCAATAGTTCCTGAACGCATTTGATAAACCCGGGAATCGCCTACACTAAAGACCAGGGCCTTGTTGGCTTGAATGGCTACTAGGACTAGGGTTGTACCCATTCCAGCAAAATCAGGGTTTACGAGGGATGCTTTATAAACAGTTTCATTGGACTTTCGAACGATATCCAAAAGATGGCTTTTATATTTTTCAATGTCCATTTGTCTTAACTGTGGGTCATAGTGGGCTACAATGGTTTTTACACATAATCGGCTGGCCATATCCCCTGCATTATGCCCCCCCATGCCATCTGCTACAATATAAACTTGATTTTCAGGGTCCATAAAATAAAAATCTTGGTTGGTCTCCCGAACCCGACCGCGGTCCGTCCTTGCATAGTGATTCACACAGTCACCTCGTTCTTTTTTTTAAAAGTGCAATATAGAAGCCATCATGCTCCGCAGTCGAAAGCAAACTTACCCAACCCTGTTCAGAGACATATTTGTTCGGTAGCCGTTCATTCAAGTTGCACAACTCAAAATCTGTGTTTTGGCTGATGAACTTTCTAATTTGGTCTTCATTTTCATCGGGTTCTACAGTACATGTGGCATAGAGCAAATACCCGCCCTCTTTGACATATTGACTCTGGGTTCTTAAGAGCTCACTTTGGAGAATAGCCAGTTCGACAATGTCTTTTTCTTTCTTATGGTAAGGCAGCTCCGGCTTACGGCTAATGATCCCAAGACCGCTACAGGGTGCATCGAGAATGACGTAGTCAAACTGCGAGCGCCATTCATCGTTTAAAATACGGCTGTCATGAACGCGGCACTCCACTTGAGTGTAGCCTCTTCTAGCAAAGCTTTCACGCATTTTTTCAACCTTTGCAGGATAGAGATCAAGGCTTAAAATAGTGGCTTCTGGCGCTTTTTCAGCCAAATGAGAAGATTTTCCACCTGGTGCTGCACAGGCATCGAGAATCTGGTCTCCTTTTTGAGGGCTCAAAACTTGTCCAACCAAAAAGGCAGCAAGGTCTTGAACACTTAATGCCCCTTCTTGAAGCATGGCAAATTGATCTAACGCAATATCTTTTAAGTCTTCAATTTCGACGAGGTTTTCAAAATCCGTCTCTTTCCATGTCAGTGCATGGGCTGAGAGTTGTGTTTTAAGATCCGCACTATTGCCTTTGAGGGTGTTGAGTCGCATGTAAAGCTTGGGTTTATTTCTCAAATCCTGCATAAGTGCCTCAACCTGAATAAGTCCGTAGCGCTCAATCCAACGCTTCACGATCCAAATCGGCATGGAATATTCGATCTCTAAACGCTCTGCGTCAGGAAGCTTGGAAAAATCCAAATTCAACAGATCCTGAGCATCTGCCCTTCGGAGAACTGCATTGACATAACCCGCATTTTGAGGGGCTATTTTTTTGCAGAGGCGAACAGCTTCATCCACAATGGCGTGCTTTGGCGTACGGTCCATATAGAGAATCTGAAAAAGTGCCAGTCGTAGAATCTGTCTTACTTTGCGTTTTGATGTCTTATCTGATAAACGCTGTATACTATAGTCTAAAATACCGCGTTTTTCGAGAACGCCAAGTACCAAGTGTCTGATGAAATCGGCGTTTTGCTTGGGCATATTGTTGGGAATACTCTTTTTTAAAGCTACATGGCTGTAGGCATTCTCTTGGTCTATGGCTTCTAAAATATGAAATGCTAATTCTCGTTCGTTCAATGGACACATCCTTTTTTACAGAACAAAAAGGTCTTTTAGACCTTCTGCTCATTCTGATTATTTCTAATCCCGATTGCCTCTCATACCTATAAACCGCAGTAATTGTGCAAGGGAGACGAGAAGGCCAGCAACGTAAGTGAGCGCAGCCGCTTGAAGGACTTTTTTTGCACCGGGAACCTCACTGTCATCGATAATTCCATATTCAGTCAAAGCTCTGAGTGCTCGATTTGATGCATCGAATTCCACAGGCAACGTCAAAAATTGAAAAAGAACAACGACAGAAAAAAGAACAATGCCTAAATCGATCAATTGAGCCACGCCTAAAATAAATCCCAATAGTATGACGAATCCAACAATGCTTTGGGAAAAAATCACCGCTGGCATAATCATAGTACGTAGGCGAATGAGACCCATTCCCGATTCATACTGGAGAACGTGACCTAATTCATGGGCTGAAATAGCCGCTGACGCTAAAGATTGTCCACTAAAATTTCCTTCAGACAACCCTACGCGCTGGGCTTTCGGATCATAATGGTCTGTCAATCGACCTGGAATTCGGACGATTTCTGTATGAGACAATTGATTGTTTTGCAAAATGATTTCAGCAATTTGCTGACCTGTAAGGCCTCTTTTGTTAGGGACCTTTGCATATTTTTCGTAAGTGCGGGTCACGTGATTTTGGGCAAACATAGACAATATAAAAGCGGCGAACAGTAATACTGTTCCAAATGTCAACAACATATAATCCTCCTACTGATGGTTAGTGTGTAAAAAGTGATTGAGCGCATTCTCAATGTCCTGAGTTTGAACGGCTGTATCCAAACAAGGCCCGTTGGGCTTTTGATTGAGAACGCCAAAAGTCAAAAGCTTTTTCATATCTATTATACCAGAAACCAAGTCCCTTTCACAGGCAACCGCAATAATCAGGTTAGGCTTATGCTCCAAAATGGTTTTTCGGGCTAGTGTCCCTCCTGTAGCGATGATGACATTGACCCCAAAAGTGCGTTTAAGGGTTTTTAAATCTGCTATGCCGCATTTGCCACAGTCTAAGCAAGCCTCGATATCCCTTGTCACCTTGATATCACAGCGAGAACTTTGGAGGCAGTGGGGCGTGATAATCAGAATTTCTGCAGGCAAAAAAACATAACCAAGGTCTAGGATCAACTGATTGTTGAGTTCAACCAAATCTTTCTCCATAGTCAAAAAAGCCTCTTTGAGCAGTGGTTTTAGAACGTACAGGAGTGGAAAAACACTGAGCAAAAAACTGCGCAGTCGCTTTAAAACTATCTTGTTCTTGAGTTTTTTGTCCGTGGCCAACTGAAGCAGTAGGCGTATGCCAAGGAGTCCCACAGCGACCCCTAAAATAAGTCCAAGGGCTAACCAATAAAACCATTTGTCCACACTGAGTCCCATGCCGGCTGCAGCTTGAAGGACAACGCCTAAAATCAGCAGTCCAATGGCAACCAAAGTCAATCCTCTAAAAATATCATGACGCTTCATTCTTAACCCCCAAAAAAAGTACCTGTGGTGAGTTTATGACCCGACAAATATGCCTGTACTGACATCCTTTTTGAGGAGGGTGGCTGTATGGTGCGTACGTTCAAAACACCTTGGCCCGTTTGAATAACGATCCCCTGTGCATCCGCTGACACGACAATTCCAGGTTCATGATAGGTTTCGTCAGAGCTGACAGTGGCTTCGACAATTTTAAAAGCCTCACCTTCTAGTGTTGTAAAAGCCATGGGCCATGGATTATAGGCGCGAACCATGCGTTCAATCTGAACGGCAGGGAGATTCCAGTCGATTCTCGCCATCTCTTTACTGATCAAAGTACAGTAAGTCGCTTGATCCCCATTTTGCGGAACCCTTTTAACAGTATTTGTTTCAACGGCCTCCAAGGTCTCTAAAAGAAGCTCAGCGCCGAGGACCATCAACGCATTGTGTAGATCACCAGCGGTAAAATGGGGGTGAATAACCACAGACCGCTTTGCAATTATATCACCTGAATCAAGTCCGCGGGCCATATACATCGTTGTTACACCCGTCTCTAAAAGGCCTTCTAGCAGGGCAAATTGTACAGGTGCAGCACCTCTTAAATGGGGCAAAAGAGAACCATGTACGTTGATACAGCCCTTCGGCGGAATATCCAAAAGGGATTGCTTGAGAATTTGGCCATAAGCGACCACCACGATAACGTCGGGCTTCAAGGACCGAATAAGCTCTAGCGTGTGTTCTTCATTGATTTTTTCAGGTTGGTAAACACAGAGGTCAAGGGCCAGGGCTTTTACTTTGACGGCTGAAAAAGTGGTTTTTTTGCCCCGTCCTGCTGGTTTATCCGTCTGGGTAAATACGCCTACAATGTCATGCTTTTCAGCAATTGCCGTTAAACAAGGAACGGCGAATTCAGGTGTGCCCATAAAAAGTATACGCATTATTCGTAGTCCTCATCTTCATCGTCTTCATCGATGATTTCTGCCTTATCGACAAATAAAACACCCTCTAAATGGTCATTTTCATGGCATAAAGCACGGGCAAAAAGACCTTCCGCTACGTAGTCTTTCCAGATCCCCTTTTCATTTTGAGCGGTGACTTTAACCCAGGTTGGGCGTTTGACCCTTCCTCTCACATCCGGCACACTCAGGCAGCCTTCAATTTCAAATTGCTCACCCTCTGTGTCCGTAAATTCAGGATTAATAAATACCTTCACACCTGCGTCATCATATAAATCGATGACGAAAAGGCGTTTTAAAACACCTATTTGCGGTGCTGCAAGTCCAACACCATCTGCGTCATACATGGTGTCGATCATATCCTTCACAAGTGTTTGAAGTTTGTCATCAAAGACAGTGACTTCCTTCGCTATTTTTCTCAATACAGGATCTTCATCTTTTCGTATCGTTCTAAGTGCCATAATCCTATCCTTTCGTCCATGACTTTACATTAAGCTAAGTGGTTTTAAATCCAATTGTATTCGGAGCGCAGAATCAAACAAACGTTCACATTCGTCGAGCAAATAGTATGCGAGTACGCGTTTAACTCTTTCGAGTTCATTGGTCTGGAACTTAAGGATAATCTGCATTCTATACCTATTCTTTATTTTAGCATACAAGGCCGGATTTGGCCCAGAAAGCTCAACGGGAATTTTGTATTTCTCGTAACTTTTCTTCAATTTCTGATAGAGTTTCGCAGCACCCTCTTCGACTAACCGCGGGTCTTCAGCAGAAAGTATAATATGGGCAAGTTCCATATAAGGAGGGTACTTAAAAATATACCGAAGAACCATTTCGTCGGTCATGTAACTGCTGTGATCATAGTCCACCACGGATCTTAAAATAGGATGCTCTGGCGAAAAGGTCTGTATATAAACACGGGATTCCATGTTGGCTCTTCCCCCTCTGCCGGCAAGTTGTGTCAAAAGATTAAAGGTTCTTTCACTGGCGCGATAATCCGGCATGCTGAGCATTGCATCCACGCCGAGAACGCCAATAAAACTCACCCGGTGAAAATCAATACCTTTTGAAATAATCTGAGTCCCCAGCAAAATATCGAGATGATGGGCTTCAAAATCATGATAGATTTGCTCAAGGGCACCCCGTTTACTGGTGACACTGGCATCCACCTTCATAATCCGCAGCTCAGGCAAATGTTTTAAAAGTTCTTCTTCTACTTTTTCGACACCGATCCCGAGAAAGTCAAAGACTGTATTTTTGCAACTGTCACAGGCGCCTAATTCTTTTTTGATATAGCCACAATAGTGACACGTGCTTTGATTTGATTTTTTGTAATAGGTCAAGCTAATGTCACAGTTCGGGCATTTAACACGTTCACCACAACTTTTGCAAATAAGTTGGGTAGAATGTCCTTTTCGGTTTAAGAAAAGTATACCTTGCTCTCCTCTGCACTTCATCTCTTTAATGCCCGCTATGAGAGAGCGGCTTAAAAAGCTGCGATTGCCTGACAAAAGCTCATTTTTCATATCCACAAGTTCGATCTGCGGTTGTGTGAAGTCTCCATACCTCGAATTCAG